>PHBN01000251.1 GCA_002840635.1 Deltaproteobacteria bacterium HGW-Deltaproteobacteria-1 | reverse complement strand
TTGTGGCATTATTATCGAGATAAATGGTTTTCATTTGGCGGCCTCCTCAACGGTAATGTCCGGTGATACAAGTTCCTGAAGTCTGTGCTGGACAAAATCTTTCAGCGTGATATTTGATGCCTTGCAGCTGGCGCACGCTCCGCGCAGGGCCACAATCACCCGATTGCCGATAATATCGATGATTTCAATATCCCCGCCATCCTGTTTCAGAGAAGGCCGGATTTCCCGTTCGATGGTTTCTTCAATCAGCCGGATTTTCTGAATATTGGTGAGTTTGGGTTTGTTATCCGTTTTCGGCTCCGCCTTCACGCGATCGATGATTTGTTGAATTGCATCCTGACATCCCCCGCAACCGCCTCCAGCTTTGGTATAATTGGTTACATCTTCTACAGTAGAGAGATTGTTTTCGCGAATTGCCCGCTCGATTTCCTTATCGGTCACGCCAAAGCATTCGCAGATTATTTTTGCACCTACCTCCAGCGCAGGAGCGCCCCGGTAATTTTCCACCGCCTTTTCCAGCGCCTGCTTACCCATGACGGAGCAATGCATTTTTTCGTCCGGAAGGCCACCCAGATACTGGGCAATATCCTTATTGCTGACTTTGAGCGCTTCGTCAACGGTCATCCCCTTGATGATTTCCGTGAGCGCCGAAGAAGAAGCAATGGCGCTCGCACAGCCAAATGTTTTAAATTTTGCATCCTTGATGCGTTTGTTTTCATCCAGTTTGAAGGTCAGCTTCAAAGCATCACCGCAGGCCAGCGACCCGACTTCGGCTACCCCGTCCGGATTTTCAATTTCTCCCACATTGCGCGGATTTAGAAAGTGCTCTTTGACCTTTTCTGTATACTCCCACATAAACACTCCTTATACCTGATTTGAATTGACCTGCTCCTATTCACTTACATTCTACATTCATTAATTTCTATTGTTACATGCGTTGGTTCATGGATTTTATTCAATCGCGCCTTATATGCTTCAATGGAATAATTTCTTTCCGTCACTAAGGACATAATACATGCATATTTATTTTGCGCAACTTTGTGTATTTTGTAATCCATCTATAATTTCTATCGGGTCGTCTGCTTTTATTTCGCCGCCGGCCAAAACTTTCGCGAAGATCCCCTCTCTCGGCATGACACAATCTCCGACGGTATAAAAGATGTTACACCTGTTATGGCACACCTTACCGATTTGAGAAACTTCCAGTAAAACATCCCTGCCGACTTTCAACCGTGTCCCGATGGGCAGCGCCGGGAGATCAATACCTTCGACAGTGAGATTTTCTGCGAAATCACCATAATGAACATCAAGACCCTTCGCCCTGATCTTATCAATACTCTCTTTGGCCAGGAGACTGACCTGCCGGATGATACCGGCTTGGGCGTGGGCGTCGTTCTCCAGTCCCATATTTTCCAAAAACAGACCACAATCGATGTTGTTCTTTTTTTCACCTTTTTTTTGGGAAATATTGACAGCCAGAACCTTCCCGCATACTTTTTTCATTTTCTAATAACCTTTCTCTTTATATTATATATCAAAAAGAGACAATCTGCTCTTTAAATCAGCCGTTCTTCTCCCGAATAGACAAATCCGGAATTTTTTCTCACATAACCCAAAAGCGTTACATTGTATTGCCGAGCAAGATTGACCGCGGCGGATGTCGGGGTTGATCGTGAAACGAGAACGGGGACGCCCATCCTGATGACCTTGGTAATGATTTCCGAAGAAACCCTTCCGCTCACGAACAATACTCCATTCTCCACAAGATTCATTTTTTGGTTTTTAAGGAGTACGCCTGCTATTTTATCGAAACAGTTGTGCCGCCCGATATCCTCGTTAAAAACAGAAAATTCATCATGTTGAAACCATACGCTGTGAACTCCACCAACGGTTTTGTATATTTCGGAGAGCTGTTCAAATTCTTTCATGGACTGCATAATTTCGTGAAGAGAGAACTGGTCATGACCGGATAACTCAATAAATTTATCCTGTTTAAGCGGATTGATGTAGGTGAAGCATTTACCGCATCCTGATGTGACGCTACGCAGGCTTTCACACTTTGCGACGGATAGTCCCGGTGCAAGATCAACCATTACAGCAAAAAGCCGTTCGTTATAAGATATGGAGGCTATGTCCTGAAATGTATCAATCACACCTTCGCTATAAAGAAACCCGATGGCAAGTTCTTCCGTCAACTGATTCAGGCAAAGGAGAGAGGCGTATTCAACGCCATTGATATATATTTTTAAAGATATTTCGCCTATAACCGGTTTTTCAATCTCTTTTAAAGAGATATTTGCATCACTCTTGATCTCTTTCACGGAAAAAGTATTGAATATCGTGTCTTCCATTCCATTATGCCTGTATCATTAAAGGATATGCTCACCGCATACTTGTCAACACAAAGATTGTATTTAAGGCAAACAGGTTCGGGCGAAAATGCACAATTTCTTTTTCTCCCAGATAATGCGCTTCCACAATCCGGATATTTTTTTCCTCACAAAAAAGCTTAAAATCCGTGATGCTTAAGAAGCGCACGTTGGGTGTGTCAAACCAGAGATAGGGCAAGGATCCCGTAATGGGTGCCCTTCCCCGGAAAAACAGCATGAACCTTGATTTGATGTATGCAAAGTTG
>PHBN01000250.1 GCA_002840635.1 Deltaproteobacteria bacterium HGW-Deltaproteobacteria-1 | reverse complement strand
ACTGATCTTCTTTACCCTGTCATTGAATGCTATGTACGTTTCTTCAGACTGAAACCTCTTGTCCGTTTTTCTCCCGTACCGGGTGCTAAAAGAAGTCATGTCCATATATAACTGGATTACCGACATCCTGACTAATTCGTTACCGCTCTTCACTCCATTTAATCGCCAGATTTCCATCGATACCCCCTCTGCTCTCTCCGTATTTATTATTATATTCCCTTTCCGCTTGCGCCAACCTTTTTCTGGCCACTTCCAGGGTGCTTTTCCATTCCCTGATCATCTTCCTGTTGCTTTCCGCCAGGTCATTTTCTTTCCTTGTGGGGCAAGGATATCTTCTGTAAAACTGATCTATCGCCTCATAAACCCTGATGACCTTTTCAATGTGCTGGACATTAACTTCCCGATCACCAATTAAAGACTTGTGAACTTCTTTGCTGTCTTTAAGTCGAATAAAGAACATGATCACCTCCCGCAGAGTTTATTGAAAATGTCCGTCTTATGGTCTGATGCGTTTAGCCTTTTTTCAGGTCTCTTCGAATATTCCGCTCTGGATAAGGGGTAAACTTTTTTTCTCTCTGTACATTTCGTCATATTCTCTTTTGGTTTTGGCTAACCTTCCCCGGGCTACCGTTAAGTTGTTTTTCCATTCCCTGATCATCTTCCTGTAATCTTCAGCCTTGTCTCTCTCCGCGGGGGTAGGATAGCTTCTATAAAGCTTTTCCATCTTCTGGTATGATTCGATGATCATTTCATTAAACCGGACATTTTCTTCCTGATCCCTGATTAATGTCTTATGGATCTCCCGTTTAGCTTCCTTAAAGAACATGGTACCCCCCCCTCTCTTATATTGAGTTATTCTCCACCTTCCTCTTTCTTCTCCCGTCATCATCTTTTATCTATCTGTAAGTCTTTGAATAAATCTGTTTTAAGTACTCATTAATAATTCATTAACATTTTTAATAATCATTTCTTTTATAAACAGATTAAATTTACAACTATTTGTTTCATTATGGCTATATTATATCATTTATTTTGTGTTTTGCAAACATTATTTTAACCTATTTTACATCTATGATGATCTATTAAATATTCTATTCCAATCATGCAAATCGTAAACGGGTATGACGTTAGCCGCTCCAGATAACGGGGCGACAATGAAAAGAGGTAAATGCAAAGAAGGGATAATCAGAATAAACCACCTTGCAGCAAGCTACGGAGAATTAACGCTCGTCCTGCGTGATTGGGAGAAAATAATTTCTTGACTCTTTATAATAACACCGTTACATTAACAATGTTATTTTCATAAAAGGAGACGATCATGCCTAAAGCGCCCATGACCAGGGAAGAAATAGACAACACCAGGGCAAGGATTCTGGATACCGCTCTTACCATTATTATTGAGGAAGGGTTTAACAATCTAAGCGTCCGTAAAATAGCATCCCGTTTGGGTGTTACCGCTACAACCATTTATAATTATTACACCAATAAAAATGAAATCAATTTGATGATCAGGATACGCGGCTTCGAGAAGCTCCATGCCCTTTTGACAAAACATGCGGCTCCATTTAACGATATTGAGAACAAAATAAAAGCCATGGTCCGCGCTTATATTGAATTCGGGCTGACCAATCCCAGCTACTACGATATCATGTTCAATCTGCACACTCCCAAATATCTCGATTATGTGGGCACTGACATAGAACCTCTCGCCCATACCGAAAAACAAAATGCGTTGAAATGCCTCTCTCTTTTTACTGAAACCATCAGCGCTTACATTCCTGTGAGGGGAAAGAGGAAGGATCATTTCGTTTTATATCAGGTCGTCAAATTCTGGTCTGACCTTCACGGTCTTGTCACGCTGACGAACAGCCGCTTGTTCCATGAAGTGCTGGATGATGTAGATTCTTTCATACAGAAGCGAACTTCAGATATGATCGAAGATATCACAAACATGAAAGCAATTTTTAATGGTGAATAAACACTTACTGAAACAAAGTCATAGTGATGACGGGGAGGCATTCATGCAGGCAACAGCACAAAAAGTTTCTAAGAGTTATACCAACACGCTGGCTAATCTTTTTTTTAAATTCTTTGCTTTAAATTTCAACACCCGACCGTCGTTAAAAAAGTATCTGAAGGGTGATGACGGTTGGCTGAATTTCACCTTCGGTATAAAAACTGAAAGCGGGAGCGTAGAACAGGCAATACGCTTTGAAAACGGGAAAGTCATTGTTTTAAAAAATATGCCTCACCAAACGGATGCCCAGCTTATCTTTGCAGATGAAAACGCCGTCAAGGAAGCAGCCACAAAACCTCCTAACAGGCTAATGCTGGCCTTGATGGAAAACAGAATTGTCATGCACGGCAATCTTGGTTATCTGCAATTAATTAACTTTTACCTTTCGCTTCTTTTAAAACACATCCATATTGCCAAACTGAAAAAAGAAACAAAAATGGAAAATCGAAAATACGATGCCTCAGCAGCGGCAAAAAACAGCATTGATTCCAAAAAACTGCGGCAGCTCAAGGCCGGCTCTGTCGATCCCGGCGTCAAGTATTTACCCGAACCGTATCTTTCGGAATATTCCCTGAATGACTTCCCAAGGTTAAGGGATTTTCTGGATATCCACTTAAAAACCCGACCGGCAATA
>PHBN01000558.1 GCA_002840635.1 Deltaproteobacteria bacterium HGW-Deltaproteobacteria-1 | reverse complement strand
AGTGCCCACCGGCAAATGTTCATCGAATTTGCCGAAATTATCGTGCAGATGCAGGTGGCCGATATAACGGCCCAGCTCTTCCATCCAGGTTTTCAAAGGTGTACGGGAGAAAACATTGAAATGCCCCGTGTCAAAACAAAAACAAACCTGTTCTGAAGCAAGCGCTTCCAAAAGACGCCGCAAAATGCGCGGGTCTTTTTCATAAACATTCTCCAGGGCAATGATGGTTCCTCCGTCACCGGCCACGGGAATCAGCTGACGCCAGAAATTGACGCTGTTTTCCAGCCACAGATCATCGCAGGAAACATAGTAACGATCATCAAAAGACGGATGACACACAATTTTCAGCGGCTGAAAATACGGGATCAGGTCAAAGACCATCCTGATCCTGTCCAGACTTGTTTTTCGGATCGTATCATCAAGAGCCCCCGGGCGCAAATCCATAAAAGGAGCATGAAACGTCACTTTTAATCCTGCATCCATGATAGCCCGGGCAGTCTCCGCGCACTGATCCTTATCCAGTGACTGCAGGGCATGCAGTCTCCGCGCACTGATCCTTATCCAGTGACTGCAGGGCATAGTGATTGAAATATATTTCCAGATTAATCTTTTTTTCCAGAATCATCGGCAGATACGCTGAAATAAGGTGATATGGCATGTGAGCGTGAACTCTTTTAACGACGTTGTTCATATCAAAATCCTTCAAACATAAATAAGGATGGATGATGTATCATACTCATTTTTTTTTCACAACACCAATGAAACGCACTTGGTTGACTCGCTCTCAACCTTCTTTCGATCATTTACCGGCTGGCATAAAAGTCCCTTAACCAGATGAAAGCAAAATGTCAGCAAAATGGATATGGATAACAACCGCATTATTCCTCTTTGCCGGTCAAGGTCAGCAGAATGCCTGCAAGCGCAAAGTAGGCAGTCGCCAGCATAAAGTTTACCCGTGATGTGCATTGCCAGGGCAGATAAAGCTCGCCCGTGGGCATGACGGAATGAATGACGCCGAAGAGCGAAAAAATTGCGCAGATGGCCGCGCATAAGGCCGCAAGCCGGGACCGGTGATCGATCAGAAACGCGAGCATACTCCCCCAGAGCAGTCCCGTCAGAATAAATCCGTTGCTGAGCATCGTGAGCGAGGCATGAAGTGACTGCAA
>PHBN01000249.1 GCA_002840635.1 Deltaproteobacteria bacterium HGW-Deltaproteobacteria-1 | reverse complement strand
GAGAAAATGATCTTCGAAAATGTGCATACCATGCCGGCCCTCCAGGCATTCACCCGCGAGACCGGGCCACAACATTTCCGAAAGGCCGAAAATATTGAGAGCCTTGATGCCGAAAGCGTTTTCAATGGCGTCGCGGGTCTTTTCGCTCCATAGTTCCGCTCCAAAGATGCCGACGCGAAGCTGCAGGGATTTCATATCCACACCCATTGCCATACCTTCCTCGGCAAGATGCAGAGCGTAGGAGGGCGTTGAACACAATACGGTCGGTCCAAAGTCCTGCAGGAGAGTGATTTGACGCTTGGTGTTGCCGTCAGACATGGGAATGACGCTGGCTCCGATTTTTTCCGCTCCGTAATGCAGGCCGAGGCCTCCGGGGAGTAATCCGTAGCTGAAAGCGTTATGGACGATGTCGTTTTTGGTCAGCCCGGCGGCGACAAGGGAACGGGCGGTTAGTTCTGTCCAGGTATCCAGGTCCCGCCGTGTATAACTGAACACGGAAGACCGACCGGAGGTGCCGGATGATGCGTGCAGGCGGACAATGTTGCTCATCGGAACGGCAAAAAGTCCAAAGGGATAGTTGTTCCGCAGATCCTGACGCGTAATAAAGGGAAGCTTTTTTAAATCATCGAGGGAGCGAATATCATCCGGCGATATTTTGGCGGCATCCAACGACTTTTTGTAAAAACCGACGGAGTGATAAACCCGCTGCAGGATCTGCTGGAGTCTTTTGACTTGTAATGCTTTCAGTGCCTCGCGAGGCAGGGTTTCAAATTCTTCATTATAAATCATAATAGCGTCTCCCTTACGTCGGATAATCAATACACAGGCAACGAATAATGCCTGATCAAAGCATGTTTCCAGGATTGATAAAAGTGCACCCTTTTTCCTAAAGGAAGCTTAACAAAACTTTACGTTCGTGGCAAGAAGCTTTCCATTTTTCAAAAAAGGAAAAAATACGGCATAAAAATTAAATTATTCTTTACGGAAACACACGGGTTGTGTTACGGAGAAACAAAAGGCGCTATGGTGAATATCATAACGCAATTACAGCAATTTTCACAGGTTTTAGTAAATTGAAGCTCACAATCAGCCGCAAATTGTTGCTGGGTTATTTATTCATGGCTTTTTTGACCATACTGGCCAGTGCTTATGCGTTGTTCAGCCTGCAGCAAATCAGCGGTGTGGCGTATAATCTAGCCACGCAGAAATTTGTTCTGGTCGAAAATTCAAAAACGCTGATGGATACGCTTTTGGCCCAGGAAGGTGTTGAAAAGAAATACATAATCCTGAAAGACCCCCTTCTGGAACAGATTTTCTGGCAGCGCAGCAGTGAATTTAATGAAGTGCTGGCGGGGATGCGGAAGGGAAGTTTTGACCCGAAAATAAAAAAAACCGTTGACGAACTGGACAAACTGCAGAATCGCCTAAAAGAATTATTTTCAGAAGAAATTGTTTTGTTGAAAAACGGCAAAACACCAGAAGCACAGGCCCTTTCCGACATGTCGGCTAGAGCCGTTGTCGATGAGATGGCGTCAAAGATCAGATATATCCAAATCAATGTGGGTCAGGCCATCAATGATGAAATGAACAGGATTGCCCAACAGGGTATAAAGGATGCGCACATGACGATAGGCATTGCCTTGTTTAGCTTAATCCTGGGCATTGCATTCGCGCTGATCCTTACCCGCAATATTTCCAAGCCGCTGAAGCAACTGCAGACCGCCGCGGGAATCATTGCGGAAGGCAACCTGGATCATAAAATAGAAGCAAGACGGGATGATGAGATTGGCGCGCTGGCCAAATCTTTTGCCGAAATGACCCAGAGGCTCAAAGTGCTGGAAGAGCTGAATCTCGACGCCAGCCCGCTGACCGGTCTGCCGGGAAACCTGGCAATATCTTTATCGGCCATATCGGCGGAGATGATTTTGTAGTCATCGGCAATCCGGATCAGGTCCAGAGCATCTGCCGGAAACTGGTGGTTGATTTTGAAAAGAGCATCATGAGTTACTACGCAAGAGAGGATGCGAAAAACGGATATTTTATCGGGAAAAACCGTCAGGGAACGATGCAGAAATTCCCGCTAATTACCATTACGGCGGCGATTGTCACGGATGATGGATCGCGTTTTAAAAATCCGCTGGATATGGCCAGGATGGCCGCGGAGCTGAAAGAATACGCAAAAATGTTGCCCGGCAGCAATTATGTGACAGAACAAGATGTAGAAAAGAGACGATTATTGCAACCGCAGACCCTTCAAAGCACACTGGAGCTGGACGCATGATTATCCATTCGAAAAGACTGATTTATTTGGTAGTGCTTACCGCGATTTTACTGGGTTGCGCAACAACCGGCGGAATCAGCAACAATGCAGATCAAAAAAATACCGCGCAGCATTCAAGCGGCTTTTTCAGCATGAAACCCTCGGACAAAGAAATCTTCACGGAGGCGCTGTCGTTTTTAAGCAATGACGGAAAAGAACCGCAATACAATGAGGCAAAAATAAGACTGGAAAATTTGATCCAGCAATATCCAAAAAGTAAATGGGCCGACGCCGCTAAGGCGTTGCTTGTCAGTCTGAACAGGATTTCCGAACTGGAACTAAAACTGGACCAGACAGAACAAAAGCAGGAAAAACTTACGCATGATTTGACGATGTTAAGTAATAAAAGCAAACAGGCGGAAGAAAGACATACAGCTGAAATATCGAGATTGCAGCAGGAAAATGAAGAACTGGCAAAAGGGCTACAGCAATTGAAGAACCTGGAAATTCAGCTGGAAAAAATAAAAAAGAGACGGCGTTGATTTCACAAAGTGGCTATACGGGGTCGCATGCTTTGGCTAACTTTGTTGGCATCGTCGCGTTGCCCGCTTATAGGGGGTCGGCTTCCTAAACGTATAAATAATACGCCTGCGGAGCTTCCTCCCTGCCGCCGCGTTATCCTTTGAATGCAACTTGGTATTATTAAAAATCCGAGGTATTGTTTAAATGGTTGCGGGCCAGCATGATGCCCAAAACCGTTTTGGCGTCATTCAATTCGCCGCTTTTGAAAAGTTCGGAAGCCTGTGCAAAACTGACCGGGATGACGTCAATGCATTCATCTTCATCTGGCGTGAGCGGCGCGTAAAACAGATCCTGCGCCAGGAAAAAATGCATAAATTCATTGCAGTAACCAGGTAGAAGGTATCCGGCAAAAAGTTTTGTCAGTTTCCCGGCCCGATACCCTGTTTCTTCGGCAAGCTCCCTTTGTGCGCAGTCTGCCGGCGATTCGCCATCGTCATCGAATGAGCCGGCCGGAATTTCCAGAAGGTTTTGTCCCGTCGGGACTCGGAATTGCCTGATCAGCAGAAGATCATCGTGGGCGTTGACTGCAACAACTGCGACGGTTGGTTTATGGTCAATCCAGCTTTGCCGCGTTTTTTTACCCGTGGCAAGTTCAATTTCTTCTTCCCAGACGGTGAATATTTTACACGTATAGGATTTTTTCCTGTGCTTTCCCATGGACGGTTTTTCCGCGTCAGTTTGTCTTAATGATGGCGAGAAGGTGCTTCTCAATTTCCTGTTTCGGTTGTGCACCCACAAGGCGTTCCACAAGTCTTCCTTCCCGGAAAAAAAGCAAGGTGGGAATGCTGCGAATTCCATACTGGGTTGCGGTAACCGGATTTTCGTCCACATTCAGTTTGACGACCTTCACGCCGTTGGCATAATCGGACGCGAGTTCGTCAATGACCGGAGCAAGGCTTTTGCAGGGACCGCACCAGGGTGCCCAGCAATCGACAAGCACGGAAGTATCCGTGGTCAGCACTTCACGGGAAAACGAGTCATCGGTGACATCAACAGGTTTTATGTCCTGCTTGGCGATAACAAGGGGTTCACCGCATTTGCCGCAAAGCGGTTTTGCATTGAGGCGCTCTTCAGGCATCCGGTTTTTCGTTCCGCATTTCAGGCATCGGATAATCAGATCATCCAGGGGAGCATGGCAATTGCCGCATGTTGGACGGCCCTGAAACTTCTGTTTCGGTATGCGATTTTTGGTACCGCAATTCAGACAGCGTATAATGACATTGTCCGTCATAAATATTCCCTCAAAACTATATTGATATTATCTCTTTTTTCCAACCAAAAGGCAAATTATATCGCAACACTGACTTCTCGGGGCTCAAGAATGCGAACCAGTTCGGAAGGCAGCATTTTTGCTAGCAAACCCCGGGAGCCGGCATTGATAAATATCTCAGGCAAGTCAGCGATGGTCTTTTCCATGCAGACAGTCAAGGGTTTCCTGGTTCCGAACGGGGATGTCCCTCCCACCATGTAGCCGGTGTGTTTGTGAGCTGTTTCCGGCTTACAGGGTGTGATGGATTTTACTCCCAGCATACGGGCCAGAGCTTTTGTGGAGACTTCCTTATCCCGGGTTCCCCCTTTATCCTCATATTTATAGGAATGCAGTGTAAAGACTGCATTATTTGCTTTTAAGGCCAGAATTGCCGGTGTTGTTGGAATCTTCTCCTTCGACATGCAGTAATTATAATGATGGTCTATTAGAAAGGCAAGAGGGGAGAAAAAGAAGGATCAAGGTACAAGGTTCAAGGTGAAAGGGACGCTGAGCCTGTCGAAGCGTCCTTTGTCCTTAAATCTTGAACCTCTTAAGTCCATTGAAATCCAGCGTTGCAAAATAATCTTTCACCGTTTCGGCACGGCGTATGGGTACAACGGACCCGTCTTCTCTGAGAAGAAGCTCGGCGGAACGGAGTTTGCCATTATAGTTGAAGCCCATCGCGAACCCGTGTGCACCAGCATCATGGATAACCACCGTGTCGCCCGGTGTCAGTTTGGGCAGCATACGGTCAATTGCAAACTTATCATTATTTTCGCAAAGAGATCCGGTTACGTCGTAGACGAAATCATGGGGACGCTTTTCTTTTCCCAAAACGGTGATGTGATGATAAGCGCCATAGAGAGCCGGTCGCATCAGGTTGGCCATGCAGGCATCGAGACCTGCGAATTGTTTGTAAGTGTCCTTGATATGCAGGACTTTTGAAACAAGGTAGCCATAAGGTCCGGTGATATACCGTCCGCATTCGGTGAAGATTTTCAGGGGTGCAAAACCTCTACCGACAATAATTTGATCATATTTTTCCTTAATGCCCCGGCTCATAGCCGGCAGGTCAATGGGATCCTGCTCAGGCCGGTAGGGGATGCCGATCCCTCCGCTCAGATTGGCGAATTCGAAGCGGATATTCAGAGCACGGGAAATATCAACAATCACTTTAAAAAGAATGTCCGCTGTTTCGACAAAATAGTTCGGATCAAGTTCGTTGGAAGCCACAAAGATATGAATACCGAAACGTTTGATGCCTTTATCCCGGCAGATGCGATAGCCCTCAAAGAGCTGGTCGCGCGTAAATCCGTACTTGGATTCT
>PHBN01000248.1 GCA_002840635.1 Deltaproteobacteria bacterium HGW-Deltaproteobacteria-1 | reverse complement strand
TTTATAATGCGCAAATGCTTTATTCGCTTCCGCCATTTTATGCACAGCTTCTTTTTTCTTAATTGCGCCGCCGCGATTATTTGCCGCGTCAATCAATTCGGCCGCCAGTTTTTCGCGCATGGTTTTTTCAGTGCGCTCCTGGGCATTGGAGATTAACCAGCGGATAGCCAGAGCGGTACGCCTTGCGGGGAATACCTCCGTCGGTACCTGATAAGTGGATCCGCCAACCCGTCTTGATTTCACTTCAATTACCGGTTTCACATTATTGACGGCCTTTTCGAAAAACTCAACCGGCTGCTCCTTGACTCTCTTCTCAATAAGATCAAAAGCGCCGTACAAAATACTTTCCGCAACACTCTTTTTCCCTCTTTTGAGTAGAGAGTTGACAAATCTGGCAACCAGCTTGTTGTTATATTTGGGGTCTGGAAGAATTTCCCTTTTTTCTATTTCACGTCTTCGTGGCATTTTTCTGTCCTTCGTTTAGCTTGGCTTTTTAGAGCCGTATTTTGAGCGGCTCTGCTTACGGTCGGCAACGCCAACAGCATCCAAAGCGCCCCTGACAATATGATATCTGACGCCGGGCAGATCTTTCACTCTGCCGCCGCGCACCAGTACAACCGAATGCTCTTGGAGGTTGTGACCGATGCCCGGAATATAGGAGGAAACTTCATATCCACTGGTCAGTCTGACCCTGGCTACTTTACGCAGAGCCGAGTTCGGTTTTTTGGGTGTTGTTGTATAAACTCTTACACAAACACCGCGTCTCTGCGGTGAACCAGCCAAAGCCGGAGCATTTGTTTTTCCTTTGATTTTGGTTCTGCCTTTGCGAACCAGTTGACTAATTGTCGGCATTTATCCTCCCGGGTATTTCTCTTTCTTTTTGAAAGCAGCAGTAAATCTGCGGTAACTATCAATTCAAGCTGCTTCTGTCAAGTAATTTCTTCCTTTTTTCCAATTATTCTGCAATCACTTTAGTATCCTGATCTTCTACTTTGATTCCCAGTTTACGATACATCACCAAGCCGGTTCCCGCCGGAATCAAACGACCCATAATGACGTTTTCTTTGAGGCCCCGCAGGTAATCTGTTTTGCCGGAAAGTGATGCTTCCGTAAGAACCCGCGTGGTTTCCTGGAAAGAAGCGGCCGATATGAAACTTTGAGTGGATAGCGATGCTTTGGTAATTCCCAGAAGCAACGGGTCACCAATAGCCGGACGTCCGCCCTGGGCCATTACCTTTTCGTTTTCTTCATGGAACCGGTAGCGCTCAACCTGTTCATCAGCGATAAACGTGGTGTCACCGGGATCCGTTATCCGGACACGACGTAACATCTGGCGGACGATAACTTCCATGTGCTTATCATTAATTTTAACGCCCTGCAAACGATAAACTTCCTGAACTTCATCGACCAGATATCTGGCCAGTTCTTTTTCGCCCTTAATCGCCAGAAGATCATGTGGATTATTCACTCCATCCATCAGGGGGTCACCCGGAATCACCCGGTCACCATCCTGTACACTGATATGTTTTCCTTTGGGAATCAGATATTCTTTTTCTTCGCCGATTTCAGGGGTTACAACAATTTTGCGTTTGCCTTTGGCATCCTTGCCAAAGGTTACAATACCGTCAATTTCACTGATGACTGCAAAATCTTTTGGTTTGCGTGCTTCGAACAACTCGGCAACTCGCGGCAAACCACCAGTGATATCTTTTGTTTTGGTTGTTTCGCGAGGAATTTTGGCCAGAATATCACCGGCATGGACTACGTCTCCCTCGGATACAACGATGTTGACTCCGACGGACAGGAGATAGCGCGCCACTGAGTTTGTCCCGGGAATTTTCGCGGTTTTGCTCTTGTTGTCTTTTATGGAAACACGTGGCCTCAGGTCACCGCTCTTGAACTCCGTAATCACTTTTCGCGACAGGCCGGTAACTTCGTCAACTTCTTCCTTCATTGTCTTACCTTCAATAATGTCACCATATTTTATGGTTCCACCCACTTCGGCAAGAATCGGAATGGAGAAAGGATCCCACTCGGCAATTAACTGCCCGCGCTTTACAGAGCTCTTATCGCTGACTTTCAGATGCGCGCCATAAGGCACCGTATATTTACCGCGGCTTCGGTTTTGTTCATCCAGAACATGCACTTCACCGTGACGGTTCATCACTACATAGTCATTTTCTCTGGTTTTCGTCGTATTTAAATTCACAAATTGAACCAAACCGTCATGGCGCGCCTCAAGCGTGGAATGCTCGTCAAATTTAGCCGTACCACCAATATGAAACGTTCTCATGGTCAACTGAGTACCAGGTTCTCCTATGGACTGAGCCGCCACAATACCGACCGCTTCCCCGATGTTGACGATGTGTCCATGGGCCAGATCACGGCCGTAACACATGGCGCAAACTCCATGCTTAGCACGGCAGGTCAAAACCGAACGGATATTGACGCGTTCAATGCCGGCCCGGTCGATTTTTTCAGCCAGCGCCTCATCAATTGCTTCATTTGCCTTGACAATCACTTCATCGGTGAACGGATCCTTGATTTCCTGCAGGGCGACACGGCCCAGAACGCGCTCTCCGGCGGTTTCAATAATTTCACCGCCTTCCATCAGCGCGGACACATCACCAGGCGCCTGGTCAGATAACCGGAATTCGCCGTTTTGAGCGCTGTATCGGCCAGACCCTTACGGGCGCCGTGTGTCGAAATGAAATACTGAAGCACCGTTAAACCTTCACGGAAATTAGCCGTAATCGGCGTTTCGATAATTTCACCGGAAGGCTTGGCCATCAGGCCGCGCATACCGGCCAACTGCCTGAGCTGCTGCCCCGAACCGCGGGCACCTGAATCGGCCATCATGTAAATCGGATTGAAACTTTCGATCTTGCGCTTCTTACCGTCAGCACCGATGGATTCTTCCATGCTGATACCGGTTAACATTTCTGAAGCAATTTTTTCAGTGGCTTGCGCCCATATGTCGATAACCTTGTTGTAGCGTTCACCGTCGGTAATGAGGCCGTCCATGTACTGCTTTTGAATCTTCAGCACATCCTTGTCTGCCTGGGCGACAATATGTTTCTTGTTGTCAGGAATGATCATGTTGCCAACGGCAAACGACAAACCTGAAATCGTTGCATATTTAAAGCCCAGGTCTTTGAGCCGGTCAGCCAGAAGAACGGTTGTTTTGTCACCGCACAGGCGGTAGCAATGATCAATCAGGTTGGCCAGCTCTTTTTTATTCATCAATTTGTTGATCGCATCAAAGTTTATTTCTTCAGGAATAATTTCGTAGAGAATGATGCGACCCGCGGTTGTTTCCTTTAATTCTCCGTCAATGCGGACCTTAATTTTGGCGTGCAGAGCGATTGCCTTCGCGTCTATGGCCGAACGTACTTCCTCCGGACCGGAGAAAATCATACCCTCGCCCTTCACGTCTTTCTTGGCACGGGTTAAATAATAAATCCCCAAAACGATATCCTGACTGGGAATGATGATCGGCTTGCCGTTGGCTGGCGAAAGAATATTGTTTGTGGACATCATGAGCACGCGCGCTTCCGTTTGCGCTTCAATGGACAGAGGTACATGCACAGCCATCTGGTCACCGTCGAAGTCCGCGTTGAATGCGGTACAGACCAGCGGATGCAAACGAATGGCCTTTCCTTCAATCAGGACCGGCTCAAAAGCCTGCATGCCCAGCCGGTGCAGCGTCGGCGCGCGGTTCAGCATAACCGGATATTCACGCACCACCTCATCTACGGCATCCCATACCTCGGATGTTTCCCGTTCCACCATTTTTTTAGCGCTTTTCACCGTTGTGACATAGCCTTTTTCCAACAGACGATTGTAAACAAAAGGCTTGAAAAGCTCGAGGGCCATCTTCTTGGGCAGACCGCACTGATGCAGTCTTAAATCGGGACCGACGGTAATGACCGAACGACCGGAATAATCCACCCGCTTTCCAAGCAGGTTCTGGCGGAAACGTCCCTGTTTGCCTTTAAGCATATCCGAGAGGGAGCGAAGCGGTCTCTTGTTTGTTCCGGTAATGGCACGTCCGCGGCGACCGTTGTCAAAGAGAACATCCACCGCTTCCTGCAGCATCCGCTTTTCATTGCGGATGATGATTTCCGGCGCATTGAGTTCCTGCAGCCGTTTTAAGCGGTTGTTCCGGTTAATCACACGACGATACAGATCGTTAAGATCGGACGTGGCGAACCGCCCGCCGTCAAGAGGAACCAGCGGCCTCAAATCGGGCGGAATAACCGGCAGAACGGTCAACACCATCCATTCCGGCTTGTTACCGGATTCGTATCTGAAATCGATGTAACAACTTCCGCACGAAGCTCTTCATACAGTTTTTCCAGATCGATTTCTTCAAGCAGTTCACGCACGGCCTCTGCTCCGATGCCGGCGACAAACCCTTTCTCTCCATACTGCTCTTTAGCATCGATGTATTCTTCGTCTGTCAGGAGCTCTTTCTTTTTGAGCGGGGTCTCTTTCGGGTCCAGAACAATCCAGGATTCAAAATAGAGAACTTTTTCCAGTTCTTTGAGCGTCAAATCCATCACATTGCCAATGCGGCTGGGCAGACTCTTTAAAAACCAGATGTGTGCAACCGGTGTCGCCAGTGTAATGTGCCCCATCCGCTCCCGGCGCACTTTGGACTGTATGACTTCGACACCGCACTTTTCGCATACAACGCCGCGATGCTTCATCCGCTTATAACGGCCGCAAAGACATTCGTAATCCTTTACCGGCCCGAATATCTTTGCGCAGAACAAACCGTCACGTTCCGGTTTGAATGTCCGGTAGTTGATCGTTTCCGGCTTTTTGACCTCGCCATTGGACCAGGAAAGAATTTTTTCCGGTGAGGCGATCGAGATCTTCATTGCATTGAATCTGATCGGATTTTTTGGTTTTTCAAAATAACTGAAAAAGTCTTCCACAGATTATTCTCCTGTACTCTTAAAAACGTAAGTGAAATTGATTCTTTTATTCTTCTTCAATCAATTCCACGTCTAATCCGAGACTCTGGAGTTCCTTCACCAGTACGTTGAAGGATTCCGGAAGACCCGGCTCGAATGTATGTTCACCTTTGACGATGGATTCATAAATCCTCGTCCGGCCGGCAACGTCGTCTGACTTGACCGTTAAAAATTCCTGCAGGGTATAGGAAGCGCCGTAAGCCTCCATGGCCCACACTTCCATTTCTCCCAGCCTCTGACCGCCGAACTGTGCCTTGCCTCCCAGCGGCTGCTGCGTCACCAGCGAATAGGGGCCGATGGAACGCGCGTGAATTTTATTATCAACAAGATGATGCAGTTTCAGCATATAAATGATGCCGACGGTCACTTCCTGATCAAACGGTTCACCCGTTCGGCCGTCGAACAAGACCGCTTGACCGGTCTCCGGGAGTCCCGCCATATCCAGCATATTGCGGATCTGCGACTCGGGACAGCCGTCAAAAACCGGACTCGCCACCAGCATGCCTTTTTTCAGCCGTCCGACAAAGCGTCTGATGTCTTCCTGGGATGCTTTTTCCAGGAACTCATCAAAATCGGGGGACGAATACGTCTTTTTTAACTCACCTTTGATCTGATTCAGGTTGCTGTTCTTCTCGAGCAATTCATTCAACCCTTCACCGATTGACTTGGCCGCCCAGCCTAAATGCGTCTCAAGAATCTGGCCGACGTTCATACGGGAAGGAACGCCCAGCGGATTGAGGATAATATCGACCGTTGAACCATCAGCGAAATACGGCATGTCTTCTTCCGGAAGGATTCTGGACAAAACACCCTTGTTGCCATGACGGCCGGCCATTTTATCGCCGACGGACAATTTTCTTTTTATGGCAATGTAGACTTTCACCATCTTGATGACACCCGGCGGCAGTTCATCGCTGGCTTTGATCTTTTCGAGCTTTTCTTCAAAATGGGCTTTCACAAAATCGATTTTTCTTTCCATTACGGAAAGAAGATTAGTCAATTTTTCTTCCCCGCCGTCATTTTCTGCAAGTGAAATATCCTTCCAGTAAGTAAAAGGAATGTCCTGCCATATGTCCTTGGTTATTTTTTCGCCTTTTTTCAATAGCGTCTTCTTTTTCGCATCGACAATCTTGCCGGCAGCCGTCTTGCCAATAACAAGTTTGGCAATATCTTTTTTGATGGATTCCGCAAGAATCCGGATTTCATCATCGCGGTCCTTCGTCAATTGCTCAATGGCATCTTCTTCAATCGACTGTGAACGCAAATCCTTATCGGCGCCTTTGCGCGTGAAAATCTTGGCATCAATGATGGTCCCTTCCACGCCGGGAGGAACACGCAAAGACGTGTCCCGAACATCGCTTGCTTTTTCACCGAAAATCGCGCGCAGTAATTTTTCTTCGGCCGACAGCTGCGTTTCACCTTTGGGGGTAATCTTACCGACCAGGATATCTCCGGGCTTCACGGAAACACCGATGCGGATGATCCCGCTTTCATCGAGGTTTCTCAACGCCTCTTCCCCGACATTGGGGATATCGCGCGTTATTTCTTCCTTGCCCAGCTTGGTGTCACGGGCCATGGTTTCAAACTCTTCAATATGAATCGATGTGTAAATATCTTCCTTGACGATTCTTTCGCTGACCAGGATGGAATCTTCGTAGTTGTATCCGCCCCAGGACATGAAGGCAACCATCACGTTGCGCCCGAGCGCCAGCTCGCCATTGTCCGTTGCGGGACCATCGGCAAGGATATCCCTTTTCTGCACATGATCGCCGACCGCAATAATGGGTTTCTGGTTGAAGCAGGTATCCTGGTTCGAACGCTGATATTTGGACAGAGTATAAATATCTACGCCCGTATCCAGACCGTCTTCTTCCGGTTTGTCGGCGCGTATTACAATACGCGAAGCGTCCACGCTTTCGACAACGCCCGAACGCCTGGCTATGACCACTGCGCCGGAGTCGCGGGCAACCACGGCTTCCATTCCCGTGCCGACCACCGGCACTTCCGGA
>PHBN01000247.1 GCA_002840635.1 Deltaproteobacteria bacterium HGW-Deltaproteobacteria-1 | reverse complement strand
CTGATCTTTGCCCTGTCGTCTCTTTTATGTATATGGTCGGGAACGGAAACATTCTTTATCGCCATGCGCGTTGTTCAGGGGATCGGCGGTGCGATGATTTTCAGCACGGGAACAGCAATGCTGATTTCCGCCTATCCGCCGGGCGAGCGGGGCAGGATTCTGGGAATTAATATTGCCGCGGTATACATCGGTCTCACCTGCGGCCCGTTTATCGGCGGCTTGCTCACCCAGCACCTGGGATGGAAAACCATTTTCATTTTCAACGCCGTGCTGGGTGTGGCCGTGGCCGGGCTTTCCACCTTTATGGCAAAAGAAGAACGGACGCAATCCCGCGGCGAGGGATTTGATTTGGCCGGTTCCCTGCTTTATGCAGCTGCACTGTTTTCACTGATGTACGGCTTTTCACAACTGCCCTCCCCGAAGGGCGGAGCACTGATTGCGATCGGGGTTGTATGTTTTATTGTCTTCATCCGGCAGCAGTTGACAAAATCTTCCCCGCTGCTCAACATTCACCTTTTTCTGGACAACCGTGTTTTTGCATACTCCAATCTGGCAGCGCTGATCAACTATTGCGCCACCTTTGCGATAACTTTTTTGCTGAGCCTTTATTTGCAGCACGTTAAACTACTGACACCGTCGCAAACAGGCGTTGTGCTGGTGATTGAACCGCTGCTGCAGGCGATCTTTTCGCCGGCTGCCGGCAGGCTGTCCGACCGCTATGAACCAAGGATAATTTCCTCTATCGGCATGTCGCTGACGGTCATCGGTCTTGCGGGACTGATCTTCATTGCTGCGAATACGCCTCTATATTATATTGTAGTGTGCCTGGCGATACTGGGTATCGGCTTTGCGCTTTTTTCCTCCCCCAACGTCAATGCGATCATGAGCTCGGTGAACAATAAATTCTATGGCATCGCGTCGGCTATGCAGGCGACCATGAGACTGGTGGGGCAGATGCTGAGCATGGGCATTGCCATGCTGGTTTTTGCCTGGATCATCGGCAACAGGAACATCACCAATGAAAACAACGCGCTTTTAATTACAAGTTCCAGGTTGATTTTTAGCATTCTGACCGTGACGTGCATTTTCGGCATATTTGCATCGTTCGCCAGGGGCCGCGTCCATAAAGAATAATCAGGCAGTCAACCTGCTAACCGTTTGGTGATGCGGCTAAATCGCCAATGATCAACTCTCGCAAGGATAAATATGAAAAATCACTGCATCACTTTTGCCATCGGCCTTGCCGCCGGGATTTTCGGCGGCCTGATCGGTCTGGGAGGAGGAATCATCATGATCCCGCTGCTGGTGGGATTGCTGAAACTCGATCAGTGCCGCGCACACGGCACGAGCCTGGCAGTGCTGATCTTTACGGGCATCAGCGGAGCAATCACTTATGGCCATTATGGCCAGATCGATTGGATGGCTGCGGCCGCACTGGCCCTTCCGTCCCTGCTCACGGCTGCTGCAGGCGCTCGCCTGGCTAATCGGCTTCCCGATTGGAAGCTGAAAAAAATATTCGGCGCTTTTCTAATCTTCTGCTCAGTTCTTTTGCTTTTCAAACCTTCTCTGACGAACATGATCGGCACGCTTCCGGGTTACACGCCCATCATCGCCCTGGTCATTACGGGCATTATCACTGGATTTCTCTCCGGCCTGATGGGGGTCGGAGGGGGAACCATCATGGTGCCGGCCATGGTTCTGCTGGCGGGATTTTCGCAGCACGGGGCACAGGGAACCGCCTTGCTGGTGATGGTTCCAATGGGCTCTGTCGGAGCTTTTACGCATTGGCGGCTTGGCAATGTGGCAGGCAGCCTTCTTTACGGCATGGTGCCGGGTATCATCCTGGGGACATTTGCCGGCGGCAATATCGCGCAAATCATCCCGGATAACCCTCTTCGCTACATGTTCGTTCTGGTTACAGTATATATGGGATGGCGATACATAAACACTGTATCGCCTGTAACATGCGAATGAAAATACTGGATAATAAGATGTGTTTTTTTAGAAGCTGCAAAAGGTAAACGATCAATCCGACTTTGAACCTTATTTACCGGCGCAACCAAAGCATTGCTTTATGTCGTTTGAGGATCACGACCGCATCAACAACACACTAAATCTTCCCGCGTTTCCCATAGCGATTCACGTCGAACTATTTGATCTTTATAATCATCTATGATAGACAGTTTTTTTGTTTCAGTCATATTTTGAAAGAAGGCACGTGTGTCTCGAAAAACTGGGATCGTCAAACATAGCGACTACTTGCAACATACGGCCGGTTCCGGTCATCCCGAAAGTCCGGAGAGGCTCGCAGCTGTTTATGAAATGCTGGACAACCCGAACATGTCCTGGAAGTATGTTGACATCAAACCCCGGCTGGCAAGTCATAACGAACTTGCTTATGTGCACACCCTGTCCTATATTGAACGTATTGCCAGCACGGCGGGAAAAAGTTGTGTAATACTTGATCCCGATACCAGTGCATGCGCTGAGACATACGAAATTGCCAGACTGGCCGTCGGCGGCGCGTGCAACGCCATTGACGCCGTCATGACGCAGGAAGTGGACAATGCCTTTGCGTTCATCAGACCGCCCGGTCATCACGCGGGCGCCGGAAATTCAGCCGGTTTCTGCATTTTCAACAATATCGCCATCGGGGCCATGCATGCCATGAAAAAGCATGGCCTCAAAAAAATCCTGATTGCTGACTGGGACCTG
>PHBN01000246.1:2065-4781 GCA_002840635.1 Deltaproteobacteria bacterium HGW-Deltaproteobacteria-1 | reverse complement strand
CTTGTTCCTGTTGAATATAGATTTTTAAGTGCCGGCATTATATGGAAAGCATGACCATAAGTCAATATAATAGAAACATGAAAGATGTTGATAAGATAGGTGTTATCTGGTAATCATTGACGATGCAAACATCATTTCGCTTCAATGATATTGTGCTCGTTTTTGTGGTTATTGCTTCCATGGCTGCCGCCATCATTTATCCTGACTTTGGTTCCAGGTTTCAGATGTTTCCCGTTTATTGCCTCATGATCAACTTTTTTCTGAGCTACCTGTCCATTGATCTGGCCGATGTGTGGCAGGCTCTCAAAGGCCACAGCGGACAAATTCTGGCGTTCACGGTAATGAAGCTGACCATTCTGCCGGTTATCATGTACTTTGTATTCCATTTTATCGCACCCGATTATGCTCTTTCGGCCCTTCTTTTGACAGGAGTATCCGCAGGTGTGGTCTCACCGATGATTTCGAACATGGTTCGCGGCAATAGTTCGCTGGTACTGGTGGTGGTTGTGATCACTTCGGCGCTGGTTCCTTTCACGCTTCCAGCGCTCATCAAGGCTGTTGCCGCAAAAGAGGTGGTCATTTCTTTTCTGCCCATGCTCAAGATGCTGGCCACAGTTATTTTTGTTCCGATTGCCATTGTTGAATTTATCCGCTACCTGATTCCCAAGCTTGTTGCGCCGATTCTGAAAATTCAATTTCCTGTTTCGCTTTTAATGTTTGCGCTGATCAATCTGGGTGTCTTCTATCGCTATGCGCCGTTTTTCAAAAAAGAACCGTCCGTGATTATCATGGCGGTGGTTGTTGTTTTTGTGCTTGCAGCAGTTTACTGCGCGGTTGGTATATTCTTTTTCCGGAAGGGACCGCTGGAAAATCAACTGGCCGGTGCAGTCATGCTGGGCAATATCAACAATGTTCTGGTCATCGTTTTCTCTTCAAGCTTTTTCGGCCCCGTTGAACCGCTGGTTGCCGCCATGTATATGATTCCCTTCTTCGTTATAGTGATTCCGCTTCGATACTTCCGCCACCGGAAAACCAGAATAATATAGTTTGATCCTGTCCCTGATATAACAATTTCGTACAGTGATTCAATTAACTTGATTTTCAGGATAAATAAATATTAAATATTTTATATGATAGACATTTTACAAAACAACTACATCCGGATCATCATCAGTTCGGTCGCCGTTTACTTTTTTATTATCCTGGCCATTCGTCTGTTCGGGAAGAAGGAACTGGCGCAGCTTTCCGTTTATGATCTGGTATTTATTCTGCTGATCAGCAATGCGGTACAAAACGCAATGGTCGGCCCCGACTCGACGCTTTCAGGCGGCCTTGTCGCCGCTGGTTCTTTGTTTGTGGTCAATTACATTCTTAAAAAATTGCAACTCCGCTTTCCGCAGTTTGGAAAGGCCATCCAGGGTGAAGCCATCATGCTGGTGTTTCAGGGGAAGATATTATCTTCACATATGAAGACTGCCGGAATCACGGAAGAGGAACTGATGGAAGTGATCCGGGAGCATGGGGTTGCCTCAGTATCAAATGTAGATTTGGCAGTACTGGAAGTTGACGGTAATATCAGTGTTCTCTCAACCGAGATCCATAAGAAAACGACCAGGCGAAAGAAGGCGCATAAAATTATTTCTAAACAGCAGTAGGTGAACTTTTACAAATGAGGAAAAAAATGATGATCAATTTCAAAATATTTTCCGATTATATCTGACCCTTCTGTTATATCGGCAAGGGCATTGTCGATCAGTTGAAAAAGGAATACCCCATTGAAGATGTTTGGGTTAGCTACGAACTGCATCCCGAAACACCTGCTGCAGGCGTGCTGCTTTCCGAACGGTTCAAGGGGCGTGACCTCTCATCCTTTTATGAACAGCTGCGGGCCCGCGGCAGAGAAGTGGGCGTAGTATTCAACAGCCATACACTTCTTTCCAATTCACGTTTGTCACTGATGGCCTCTGAATATGCGCGTGATATGGGCAAACATGATTCTTTTCATGAGAGCATGTTTCATGCATATTTTACAGAAGGTCTGGATATCGGCAATCCCGATGTGATCGCCTCTGTTGCCGTAAAAAGCGGACTTGATGCCAAAGAGATGCTGACTGCGGTAAACGATGGACGGTATGCGTCACGACTGGATGACTCCAGGAGGGAAGGGCAGTTAATGGGCTTAACGGGTATCCCCTTGTTTATTATCAACAACCAATACAAAATCGTCGGCGCCCAGCCGATAGAGGTCTTCAGCAATCTGCTTGAAAAGATTAGATGAAGTCATCAATATGTGCGATTTGCAATGTTGTTATCCAAGGGAAGAAGAAATAATAATGATGATTGGAAGTTGCCATGCCGAAAAAAACATTGTTAATCATTGCCGTATTATTTTGTTTTGTCTCCGTGTCCATTGCCGCTGACCTGGCACCGGTTAAATTGCCTGCGCCGGATATGAAAGGCGGGAAGCCGTTGATGCAGTGCCTGAACGACCGCAAGTCGGACCGTTCATTCAGTACAAGGAAACTGCCCGTGCAAATTCTATCCAATCTGCTCTGGGCAGCCTGCGGCATCAATCGTCCGCACAGCGGCAAGCGCACCGCACCCTCGGCCCTCAACCGGCAGGAGATCGATATTTACGTTGCCATGGAAGAAGGGCTTTATCTGTACAATGCCAAAACACATACACTTGACCCCGTGGTAAAAAGTGATTTGCGCA
>PHBN01000246.1:0-2030 GCA_002840635.1 Deltaproteobacteria bacterium HGW-Deltaproteobacteria-1 | reverse complement strand
CGAAGGACTGGCCACAATCATTCGAGCTTATTTCGACAGGGATTCTCTGACTAAAGAAATGAAACTCAGGGATCAACAGAAAATCGTTCTGGTGCAGGCAGTGGGCTATCCGCAATAAACGGGAAAAATACGGGAGGAAAAAAACATGAAGAATTTTTCATTTTATAATCCCACGAAAATTCTTTTTGGCGAGGGAACAATCAAAGATATTGCCGGGGAAATTCCAAAAGAATTAAAAATTCTTGTGACCTATGGCGGGGGAAGCGTCAAGCGCAACGGCGTTTTCGACGAGGTTAAGGAAGCCCTGCAGGGGTATGAGATGTTGGAATTTGGCGGCATAGAGCCCAACCCGACTTATGAGACACTGATGCAGTGTGTGGAGGTTGTGCGCAAAAACAAAATTGACTTTTTGCTGGCTGTAGGCGGGGGTTCTGTGATCGACGGTACAAAATTCATTGTAGCCGCTGTCCCGTATGAGGGGGAACCCTGGGACATCGTCAAAACCTATGGTAAAGTGATCAAAAGGGCTTTACCATTCGGGACAGTGCTTACCCTTCCGGCGACAGGTTCGGAGATGAACAACGGTGCCGTGATTACCCATAAAGCCTCCAGGACAAAACTGCCCTTTGTGCACCCTTTGCTGTATCCCAGATTTTCCATTCTGGACCCCACGAAGACTTACACCCTGCCGCCCGGGCAAATCGGAAACGGAGTGGTCGATACGTTTGTCCATGTCACCGAACAATATCTTACTTATCCTGCCAACGGAAAAGTGCAGGACCGTTTTGCCGAAGGTCTGCTTCTGACACTGATTGAAGAAGGACCGAAAGCTCTTGCGGAGCCGAAAAATTATAATGTGCGCGCCAATCTCATGTGGTGTGCCACGCTCGGTCTTAACGGTCTCATCAGCGTCGGGGTTCCTCAGGACTGGGCAACGCACATGGTCGGACATGAACTAACGGCTCTCAAAGGATTGGATCATGCAAAAACCCTGGCAGTGGTTTTACCGGTAATGCTGGATATTCGCAGGAAGGAAAAGAAAGAAAAGCTCCTGCAGTATGCCCAGCGTGTGTGGGGTATCAACACAGGGGATGATGATGAGCGCATCGACGCGGCCATCCGTAAAACGCGTGAGTTTTTCGAAAGCATGCAGGTGCCGACCCGTCTATGTGATTACAATATTACCGCAGATATCATACCGGACGTGATCGAGCAGCTTAAAGCACACAAAATGATCCTATTGGGCGAGAAAAAGGATGTCACGCCGGATCTGATTGAATCCATCTTGAAAAAATGCTTGTAGCAGGCCCACTACATCAAACTGCGGGGACCGAATTATGGATAAGAATTCTGTTGTGCTGATCTCGGGCTGTTCTTCAGGAATAGGGCTTTCGCTGGCCCGCGAGCTTTCGTCACGCGGATGCAGGGTGTTTGCCACGGCACGAAAACCGGAGATCATCGAACATCTGAAAAAAGAAAAGATAGACACCGCAGCACTTGATGTGACAGATCAGAAATCCATTGATGCCTGCGTGGCGGAAGTTCTTAACAGGGCGGGCAGGATTGATGTGCTGGTCAACAACGCGGGCTATGCGCTGATCGGGCCGATGATTGATTTGTCCATCGACGACCTGAGACATGAGTTTGAAACAAATGTCATCGGTCTTGTTGCACTGACCAAGGCAGTCGCCCCTTATATGATCAAACAGCAATCCGGCCTGATCGTCAATATCGCGAGCGTTTCCGGTATTTGCGCCACACCGTTTGCAGGAGCCTATTGCGCGGCAAAAGCCGCGGTCAACCTGCTTTCTGTTTCCCTGCGCATAGAGCTTGCGCCTTTCGGCATTTCCGTTGTCACCGTGCAGCCGGGGGCGATTAAATCCAAATTCGGAGAGGCTGCCGCCAACAGCATAAAACTCCGGGAAAATTCGGTCTATGCACCGGTGGCCGGATACGTTAAGGAGCGGGCAATTGCTTCCCAGAAGAATCCGACGACGGCGGAAGAATTTTCCCAGAAACTTGTTGATGCG
>PHBN01000245.1 GCA_002840635.1 Deltaproteobacteria bacterium HGW-Deltaproteobacteria-1 | reverse complement strand
AAACGTATTGTTCAGTACAAGATATCGAAAATGGGTATTGATCCGAAGCACTTCCGTACAAAAAATAAAGATTCCAATATGTGAGAAACGTTTTTGTCCTGTTCTCGACTGAAACTATGCTTCTTAACAAAGAGGAATGAAAATACGTTGAACAATAATGTTTCATTATTAAAAAAAATGACAAATTTGTTTTGTTTTTATAAAATGCAATGCAGAATCCTTTTCCTAAAGGAAGTCCGTTTTGCATTTTATTTATTCTGTCATGCCTGACTTGATTCGGTGTGTGACCTTCAGAGAAAATCATGGAAGCACTTGACAAGACTGAATTCCTTCCTTTGCAGGCAAGACAATTACAACAGATGAATATCCGCACAAGAATAAATTAGCACTGATCAGGATGCATTTTTATCAGTAAGCCACCTCTGGCATGACTCTGGCAATCAATGAACCACTTTCACCGATGATGGCCATCGATGCCCTCAATGTAATGAAAGAAGGGCATGACGGTTCAGGTCTGGGATTGTTTTTAACGGATCTGGGCGGTGATTTCGAAAAATTCAAAAACGAGCCTATTCTTTCCGGCATTTTTTCCAATGAAGGCATCAAAGCGCTGGACCGTTTCATGATCGATCTTGATTTCATGGTCAAATATAAACTGTCTATCCGTCCGACAAAGCCGACCCCTGCGGGAACCCCAAGGAGAGACAACTATGTCATCCGTGTTTATGAATATCCGGCTGACTGGGAGGGCCTGAGCCCGGAAGAGATTCAATTTCGGCTGATGATGGTGCAGTTGCAGCTTCGGGAAATGGGAGCAAAAGACAAATCCATGCTGATCTTCAGCTTCTGGCCGGACATCATCATGATCAAGGAGGTTGGCGATCCTTTAACCGTTGCACAATATCTGGGATTGGATCGGAAGGAACTTTCGGCGCGCACCATTCTTAGCCAGGGTCGCCAGAATACGAACTATTCGATTGACATTTACGCCTGCCATCCATTTTTCATCCAGGGTATGGCAACCATGACTAATGGCGAAAATACAGCATTTGTGCCCATCCGCGAATTTCTGATGTCACGCAATTTTCCGGGTTATAAGGGCTATCAGTCCGACTCGGAAGTTTTTACCCACATTCTGCATTACATGCAAAACAAACTGGGGATGGGTATGGAGATGTATAAACATATTATTACACCGCTCAAAGATGAAGAGCTCACCAGACATCCGGACGGCAATCTGCTGAGAAGCTTGAAGCAAAGCTGCCGTCCTTTGATCATCGACGGTCCGAACTGCGTAATCGGCTGCTTGCCTGACAAGTCGATGTTCATGGTACAGGATTCTAAAAAGCTGCGACCGGGTGTGGTTGGTGGACGCCCGGGCATTTTTGCGTTTTCCTCTGAAATGTGCGGATTGGATGCCGCCATTCCGGAGCGCGACATCAATCTGGATGACCAGCCGATGAGGTATGAAACTGTTATAGTCCGCCGTGAGCGGCAGGAGATAGAAAAATGGAATCAATGGGACATGTTACCCCATCTACACTAAGCACCAAGGATCTGCCCTGGCAGATTCACTGGAGCAAAGAAAAATGCACGCTGTGCGGCAGCTGCACAACTGTGTGCCCCGTGCGCGCCATAGAACTGGGTGTGCACCGCAAACGCTCGCTGCAGGTGCCGATTGGTTTGGAAACAAAACCCGGCAATCTTTTTTCTATTTATCATGGCATTGACCAGCGCACGGACCCGGCACATGCCTGCGTTGGCTGCGGTATGTGCACAATGGTCTGCCCAAACGGGGCAATTGCGCCGCTGCACAGCGAGGGGATCGACAAATTGCGCTTTCATGTCAATCAGGGAGGGGAACCCCGCAGGCGCGGCGGCCGCAGGAATAATATCGACAGTGTCCTGGATAAAATCAAGTTTGTCCGCATTTCCATGCTGACCGACCCGGCGCTTGATGCGGGACGTCATGAATTTGAACTGCGCACCCTGCTGGGCAGAGTTTTGCCGCCGGAAGAAATGCTGAAAGCCAGCCGGGAAAATGGCTGGATGCCGCCGGTGCGCGAAATTTATCCGCTGGTCATCGGCAGTATGTCGTTTGGCGCTTTATCCCCGAATATGTGGGAAGGCCTGCAAATGGGGGTGGCTTACTTGAATGAAGAGATGGGCATGCCAGTTCGCATATGCACCGGCGAAGGCGGTTGCCCTCCTCGACTTCTAAAATCGCGCTTTCTGAAATACGTCATCCTGCAGATCGCCAGCGGCTACTTTGGCTGGGATGAAATCATCCATAATCTGCCGTTCATGAAAGAAGATCCATGTGCGATCGAAATTAAATACGGCCAGGGCGCGAAACCCGGCGACGGCGGATTACTGATGTGGTATAAAGTCAACAAACTTATTGCCGCGATCCGCGGCGTGCCGCAGGGCATCAGTTTGCCCAGTCCGCCCACACATCAGACAAAATATTCGATTGAAGAAGCGGTGGCCAAGATGATCCAGTCCATGTCCATGGCCTGGGGGTTCCGTGTGCCGGTGTATCCGAAAATAATCGATGGATCATATGGGACATCCCATCGCCAGTAATCTGCGCGACGCGTATCTTACCCTGGTTAAATTGGGCAAACAAAACGAGATTCCCCTTTTCGCGGGTGGCGGTATCGGCAAAAACGGCAACCTGGCCGCCAATGCCGCCGCTTTAATTATGCTGGGCGCAAGCGGTGTGCAGACCGGGAAATACATCATGCAGGCGGCGGCGGGATGTCTTGGTTCGGAAGCCGATCGTTGCAACGTCTGTAACATCGGTGTTTGTCCTAAAGGGATTACCTCGCAGGACCCGCGTCTGGACCGCAGGCTTGATCCGGAGAAAGTTGCACAAAGGGTGGTTGACCTTTATGTAAGTTTTAATACGGAATTGAAAAAAATCGTCGCTCCGCTGGGCCGTTCGACTTCGCTGCCAATCGGCATGTCGGATGCGTTGGGTATTAATGATGCAGATGCAGCCGAGCGTCTTAACATAAAATATGTTTTGTAATTGCAAAAACGGGAAAGAATCATGACGAAAAAAGATTCAATAAAAATTGCCGGTTTGGAAAATAATATTCGCGTCGAATCACGGATTCTGGAAGAACGCATTCAAAAGGCGGCGGTTGACGGCTATCGGCAAATTGAAGTGACCGCATACGGTCAGCATGGTATCGGCGGGCGGCTTTGGCGTGCCGGGAATCAACCGATCAAAGTGGACGTGTTGGGCACATCCGGCCAGCGTCTCGGCTCGATGGGCTTTGCCAATACGGTTATTGAAGCATTCGGTCCGGCCTCTGACGATATTGGCTGGCTCAATGCCGGCGCGGAAATCATTGTTCACGGCAACGCGACAAACGGTGTGGCCAACGCCATGGCGCAGGGCAAAGTTTATATTGATGGCAATATTGGCGCGCGCGGTATGACCATGACCAAACACAATCCCCGCTTTGAACCGCCCGAACTCTGGGTGTTTGGCAAGGTGGGAGATTCATTTGCTGAATTTATGGCGGGTGGCATAGCTGTTGTATGCGGCGCAGGCGCTGAAGGGAATAAAAACGTGCTGGGCTATAGGCCCTGTGTCGGGATGGTGGGTGGAAAAATCTATTTCCGGGGCAATCAGGAATTCTACAGCAAAGCCGACGCGAAATTGTTGACCGACCTTCCCGAAGACGAATGGCAGTGGCTACAGACGAATATGAAGCACTTTTTGCAGGCTATTGGCAAACAGTATCTATTCGATCAATTGGCTGCGAAACGCAAAGAATGGAAGTTGCTGGTGGCTCGCAAACCTTCCGAAAAACTGGCACGTGCAGTGCGACCGATGGCTAAATACCGCAAGGAAGTCTGGGAAGGTGAATTGGGGCAGGGTGGTGTTATCGGAGATTTGTCCAGTCTGGATCGTTCGCCCATCGGTCTTTTAACGACAGGTGTCCTGAGGCGGTTTGTCCCTGAGTGGGCCAACGAAAAGTATCTGCCCCCTTGTCAGGCGGCCTGTCCGACCGGAATTCCCGTGCAGAAAAGATGGGAGCTCATCCGTCAGGGCAAGGTGGATGAAGCGGTTGATCTGGCCCTGCAATACACGCCTTTTCCGGCAACCGTTTGTGGTTATCTCTGCCCGAACCTCTGTATGCAAAACTGCACACGCCATCTGGTGAGCCTTCAGGCCATTGATGTCACGCTTTTGGGTAAAGCGTCACTTTCGGCCAAAACACCTGCGCGACTACCGCAAACAGGTAAAAAAGTTGCCGTGATTGGCGGCGGTGCTTCCGGACTTTCTGTAGCCTGGCAGTTGTGGTTGAAAGGCCATGAGGCCGTGATCATTGAAGGTAAAAAGCAACTGGGCGGAAAGATCACCGATTCAATCCCTAAAAGCCGCATACCCGGTGCCGTAGCAGACCACGAAATCAAGAGACTGGTCGAAAACATTCATCAAGTTCACTTGGGCAAGCCATTGACGAAAGATCGGTTTCTGAAACTGAAAAATGAAAACGATTATATTGTGATTGCGGTGGGGGCAGTAAAACCTCGTAAATTGAATCTTCCCGGCATGGAAAGAACCCTGCCCGCTTTGGAGTTTCTTCAGCAAAGCAAACTCGATTGCGCTAAAGTCGGTAAAAGAGTCGTTATTATCGGAGCGGGTAATGTTGGCTGTGACGCGGCAACAGAGGCTTTTCGCCTGGGCGCGCATAATGTAACATTGATTGACGTACAGGAGCCCGCGTCCTTCGGTGTAGAGAGAAAACACGCCGAAGCGGCAGGCGCGAAATTCCTGTGGCCTCGCTTCACAAAAGAAATAACCGCCAAAGGCGTTATGTTGAAAGACGGAGAACTGCTACCGGCGGAAACGGTCATTGTCGCTGTGGGCGACATGCCTGATTTGTCCTTCCTGCCGGAAGGAATCAATACGGAAAGAGGTTTTGTCGTGGTGGATGAAACGTACGCCACGAGCGATCCTCAGGTTTACGCGATCGGTGACGTTGTCCGGCCGGGACTGCTAACCGATGCAATCGGCGCCGGACGCATTGCCGCTCGGACAATTGATGACCTGCTGAGAGGAGCATCGGAAACCTATGACAAGTTGCCGGCCATTCATTGCGGTATGTGTGAAGAAATTTGTCCACAAATGGCCATTACCCGCAAACAGACGGCCGGAGAAGGTTTTGAATATGTCGTCGATGATGAAAAATGCATTGGCTGCGGTTTCTGCGTCGGGGCCTGCCCCACAGGTGTCTGGGAACTCGCGGAGAATGCACCGATAGAATAAACGATTATTTCATTAAACTTAAGGATGGAGAGATTATGAAAAAAACAACACCAACGCTTGCGGCAGAAAGACAATACGTTATCGAAAAAGAGAAGTTCGTTCCGGTATCGCAGTATTTTGGAGAGGATACATTCAATAATAAGGTAATGAAGGAAAAGCTTCCCAAAGACACCTATAAAAAATTGATGGAAGCGATCAACGAGGATAAGACCCTTGATCGTGAAACAGCCAACATTGTGGCTCATGCCATGAAGGAGTGGGCCCTCGACAAAGGCGCCACGCATTTTGCTCACTGGTTTCAGCCGATGACAGGCATTACTGCTGAAAAACATGATGCGTTTGCCGATCCCTGCGGTCCCGGCGCTGTGATCGAAAGGTTTTCCGGACAGCAGCTGGTGCAGGGCGAACCGGATGCGTCGAGTTTCCCGTCGGGGGGTATTAGGTCTACATTTGAAGCGAGAGGTTATACAGCCTGGGATATGTCTTCACCTGCCTTTATTAGAAGAAACGGTATTTCGACAACGCTGTGCATTCCTACCGCTTTCATTTCCTATACAGGTGAGGCTCTCGACAAGAAGACACCTCTTCTTAGGTCGAATAGAGCGGTAAACATCAGCTCATTGAATATGTTGAAACTTCTGGGCAGCAAAAATGTTAAAAAGGTTTTTGCTACTCTGGGACCGGAACAAGAGTATTTTTTAATCGACATGGATTATTTCTTCAAACGGCAGGATCTCGTACTTGGCGGCCGGACTATTGTAGGCGCTCCTCCGGCCAAAGGTCAGGAGTTGGAAGATCAGTATTTCGGCAGCATCAAGGAAAGAATGTCTTCTTATATGCACGATATGGAAGAGGAGCTTTTTAAACTAGGTGTTCCGGCTAAAACTAGACATAACGAAGTAGCACCTTCCCAGTTCGAACTGGCTCCTGTATTTGAAGAAGCTAATCTGGCGGTCGATCATAACCAAATTGTTATGGATACCATGCAATCAGTAGCTAAAAAACATAACCTTGCCTGCCTGCTGCACGAAAAGCCCTTTGCAAAAATTAATGGTTCTGGAAAACATGTTAACTGGTCGCTTTCTGATAGCAACGGAAACAATCTTTTGAATCCCGGAAAGACCCCTCATGATAACGTGATTTTTCTGGTATTTTTGGTTGCTGCAGTTCGTGCCGTCTATAAGAATGCGGACATCCTCCGGGCATCTGTCGCAACTTATGCCAATGATCACAGGCTTGGCGCAAACGAAGCTCCGCCGGCCATTATCTCCGTATTCTTGGGCGATCAGCTCACTAAGATTCTGACAAATATTGAAAAAGGAATAGTTACGAAAGCCACGAACGCTGAAATTATCGACCTGGACATTTCATCGCTGCCACTAGTAAGCAAAGATAACACGGACCGCAACCGGACATCACCGTTTGCTTTTACCGGTAATAAATTTGAGTTCCGCGCGGTGGGTTCATCACAGTCTATTTCTTTTCCCGCCGCGGTACTTAATACGATCGTTGCCGAAAGTCTCGATTATCTGGCTGAAAAGATTAAAGCAAAAGGCACCGAGAATATTAATCAGGCTGTATTTAAAGTTTTGAGAAGCGAGATTAAAGACATAAAGCCCATATTATTCAACGGAGACAACTATACCAAAGAATGGGAAACCGAAGCTGGCAAACGAGGATTGCCGAATTACAAAACAACTCCAGTGGCCTTAAAAGCGTTGGTTACCGACAGAGCTCTGAATCTTTTTGATAAATATAAGGTCCTTTCAAAAGTTGAGCTTCAGTCCCGCTATATTATTTACCTGGAAAAGTATATTAAAGATCTGGAAATCGAAGTTAAATGTCTCAATAATATTTGCCAAAGCCAGATAATTCCGGCAGCGGTTGCATACCAGAAAACTCTCGCGAAAGCGATCATCGCCACCAAAGAGGTACTCGGAACAGCTGCGGTTGTTTCCGCCCAGACAGAAATTTTAAAAAAGGTCGTTGATCTTGTTAACAATATCTATACCTTAAACAAGGAAATTCTGGCTAAGGTTGACGCCACCAATGCTGTTCACGACGAAGCGAAAAAAGCTGATACACTATGCAGCAAAATTAAACCAAAAATGGATGAACTTCGTGAATATGTTGACGAGCTGGAAAATATCGTTGACGACGAAACCTGGCCCCTGCCGAAGTTCTGGGAGATGCTGTTTATCAGCTGAATATAAATATGCCTCTGCTAAAAAAAGATCGTAGACCTATCCGCTGGTCGGCAACTACGGCATCAATGACGAAGACATGGAATCGGCGGGCATTCATCTGGAAGGTTTTATCGTCAAAGAGTATCAGCCTAACCCCAGCAACTGGCGGATGAAGAAAAGTTTGAAAGCATTCCTGGAAGAGAAAGGCAAAATCGGGCTCGAAGGCATCGACACGCGCGCTCTGACGCGACGCTTACGCCTGTCTGGCTCGATGAAGGGTATTATTTCCACGGAATCAAAAAATATCGACGAACTGCTGGAGAAGGTGCGGGCTTATCCGGGGCTTGTCGGACGTGATCTCGTCCGTGAAGTCTCCTGTCAGAGACCTTACTTGTGGAAAAATGGTGCACCTTCCCCGGAGAAAATACCAGATAAAAAACAAGCCCTAAAACCGCGTGTTGTTGTCATGGACTGTGGCGTCAAATATAATATTTTGAGGCTTCTGGAAAACAACGACTGTGAAGTTGTTATTGTACCGTCATTTGCCACGGGCGACGAGATTCTTTCATATCAACCTGACGGGGTATTGCTCTCCAACGGGCCCGGCGATCCGGCGGCCCTTCCTTACATTGTCAACACCGCTAAAGAGGTTATGAGCAAGACGTGTGTCTTCGGCATTTGTCTGGGACATCAGATTATCGGTCAGGCTATCGGTGGTTATACAGAAAAATTAAAATTCGGTCATCACGGCATTAATCAACCCGTCAAGAATCTGGAGACGGGAAGGGTGGAAATTACTTCTCAGAATCACGGCTTTGTGGTAGTGCCGGAATCGGTTGAGAGCAAAGCTGATAAATCCTATACAAACTTAAATGACGCGACCTCCGAAGGGATGAAGCTTGGCCCAACCATGAGTGTTCAGTACCATCCCGAAGCAGCGCCGGGGCCGCACGACACGGAATATCTGTTTACGCAGTTTGTCGAATTTATAAAAAAGGAAAAGGTGAAGACCAAGTGATATTGATCATAGATTTCGGTTCGCAGTACAATCAGCTCATTGCCCGGCGGGTAAGAGAGCACCAGGTTTATTGCCAGATCGAGCCACCCGATATCTCCCTGGAAGCGATCAAAGCACTTGCGCCGGAGGGCATTGTCTTGTCCGGGGGGCCGGCGAGCATCTACTCCAAGGGTGCCCCGCGCGTGGACAAGGGCATTTTTAAGCTCGGCATTCCGATATTGGGCATCTGCTATGGCCTCCAATACATGATTGATTCCCTGGGCGGCAAAGTCATCAGCTCGACCAAGCGTGAATACGGATTTGCCGAACTCAACGTTAACAAACAAAAAGGCATCTTCTCCGGCGTGGATAAAAAGACCCGGTGCTGGATGAGCCACGGCGATTCCATCGGGACATTGCCGGAAGGGTTTACCATTACCGCTTCCACATCGAATACGCGTGTAGCGGCAACCGAAGATATCAAGCGTCAATTTTATGGGCTGCAATTCCATCCGGAAGTCGTTCACACACAGGCCGGTAAAAAAATACTGGCCAATTTCTTGTTTGCTGTTTGCCGCTGCAAGAAATCCTGGACCATGAAATCCTTTATTAACCATGCCGTAGAAGAAATCCGTCAGCAGGTGGGACCGGACAAAGTCATCCTGGGGCTTTCAGGCGGCGTGGATTCCTCGGTTGCGGCGGTTCTTCTGCACAAAGCCATAGGCCGTCAGCTCACCTGCGTTTTTGTCGATAATGGTGTGCTCAGAGCAGGCGAAGCCGAACATGTGATAGAGATGTTCAAGAAAAACCTGCACATCAATCTGCGGTTTTCCCGTTCCGGGAAGCTGTTTCTGAAAAAATTAAAATGGGTAACCGATCCGGAAAGAAAACGCAAAATTATCGGTCGCACGTTTGTCGAAGTGTTTGATCAGGAAGCGCAAAAAATCAAAAATGTGAAATATCTGGCTCAGGGGACCCTTTACCCCGATCTAATCGAATCCCGATCGGCCTTTGGCGGACCCAGTGCGGTGATCAAGTCGCATCACAATGTCGGCGGTTTGCCCAAAACCATGAAATTGAAGCTGATTGAGCCTCTCAAGCACCTGTTTAAAGACGAAGTACGGCTTTTGGGAAAAGAACTGGGTCTGGCAGATGACGTTGTCTGGCGACAGCCTTTTCCCGGCCCGGGCCTTGAAAAGTGTCGGCATCATGGGCGACCAGCGGACCTATGAAAATATCGTGGCGATCCGGGCCGTGACCAGTGAAGATGCCATGACTGCCGATTGGGCGAGACTGCCGCAGGATCTTCTGGCGCGTATTTCCACGCGCATCATTAACGAAGTACGCGGCATCAACCGGGTCGTCTATGATATCAGCTCCAAACCGCCCAGTACGATTGAGTGGGAGTAGAAGGATGCGATGCACCGGCTCGCATTGCTGCTCAAAATCTTTTTCCGACCCTGAAACTGCTCAACTGCACTGCCGGTTCGCAAACTCGCGCCACAGGCGCTCAAACAGACGACCCGGCGGACGTTTCGTTTCGCAGGCAGGGTAAGCCCCGGAAAAAGCTTCTATTCGCAACAATGCGAACAGGTACATCGCCGTTAATGAGATGAAGAAAAAAGTGGTAAAAAGACGTGCCGAAAAGAAATGACATAAAAAAAATACTGCTTATTGGTTCCGGGCCGATCATTATCAGTCAGGCCTGTGAATTTGACTATTCCGGCACGCAAGCCTGCAAGGCACTGCGAGAAGAAGGTTATGAAGTCGTCCTGATCAACAGCAATCCGGCCACCATCATGACCGATCCTGAAATGGCCGACCGCACCTACATAGAGCCGATTACACCTGAAGCTGTAGCTAAAGTCATTGCGCGCGAGCGTCCCGACGCGCTGCTTCCCACGCTGGGCGGCCAGACCGGCCTCAACACATAGAAAAAATCGGCCTGCGGATGCCCAAAAGCGGTTTTGCACGCAATATGTCGGAGGTGATGAAGATTGCCGAGGCCATCGGTTTTCCGATTATTATCCGGGCATCATTCACGCTCGGCGGAACAGGCAGCGGTGTGGCATACAACCGCGAAGAGCTTTTGGAAATTGCCAAATCCGGTCTTGATGCCAGTATGATTTCCGAGGTGATGATTGAAGAATCCGTGCTGGGCTGGAAAGAATATGAACTGGAAGTGATGCGGGACAAGGCGGACAACGTCGTCATTATCTGTTCCATTGAAAATTTTGATGCAATGGGCGTGCATACGGGTGAGTCCATTACCGTTGCGCCGGCGCAGACGCTCACAGATCGTGAATATCAAATCATGAGGGATGCCGCGATCGCCATCATGCGTGAAATCGGTGTGGAGACGGGCGGATCAAATGTGCAGTTTGCGATTCATCCCCAAACCGGCGAGATGATTGTCGTGGAGATGAATCCGCGCGTATCGCGTTCATCGGCACTGGCCTCCAAGGCCACCGGTTTCCCGATTGCGAAAATCGCCGCGAAACTGGCCGTGGGTTACACACTCGATGAAATTCCCAATGACATCACCCGCGAGACGATGGCGTCGTTTGAACCGACAATCGATTACTGCGTGGTGAAAATTCCGCGCTGGACATTTGAAAAATTTCCTGAAACGGAAGACTTCCTTACCACCTCCATGAAGTCGGTTGGCGAAACGATGGCGATTGGCCGCACGTTTAAAGAGTCTTTGCAAAAAGCAATCCGTTCACTGGAAATCGGACGTTTCGGGTTTGGGCAGGAAATGCCTGCCGACCCGCAGGAAAGAAAATCGCTCCTCAAAAGCAAACTCGTCAAGCCCAATTCGCTGCGGCTATTTTATATTGGTGCGGCGCTCCAAGATGGCATGACGGTGGATGATGTTTATGACATTACCAAAGTCGATCCCTGGTTTTTGCATCAGATTAAAGATATTCTAGATGCGGAAGAGGAATTGAAACGTTCGGAACCGTCGACAGAACTACTGCGTGCCGCTAAAGAAATGGGATTTTCCGACCGGTCTCTGGGTGCGCTCTGGAATAAAACGGAACAGGAGATTCGCGATTGGCGAGGGAAAGAAAAAATTCTGCCGGTTTATAAGCTGGTCGATACCTGCGCGGCGGAATTTGAAGCCTATACGCCTTATTACTATTCCACTTACGAAACGGAAAACGAATCCAGGCCTTCGTCCAAAAAGAAAGTGGCCATTATCGGTGGCGGACCCAATCGGATCGGCCAGGGGATTGAATTTGATTACTGCTGTGTTCATGCCTCGTTTGCCTTACGCGAGGAGGGCGTTGAAAGTATTATGATCAACTCCAATCCCGAAACGGTCAGCACGGACTATGATACATCGGATAAATTATTTTTCGAGCCGGTGACCCTCGAAGACGTTTTGCATATTATACAAACAGAAAAACCCGACGGTGTGATCGTCCAGTTCGGTGGTCAGACGCCGCTCAACCTGGCGCGCGGTCTGGAAGCCGCCGGTGTGCCGATTATTGGAACATCGCCTGCAGCCATTGACCGGGCGGAAAACCGCGACCTGTTTCAGGAAATCGTTCATAAATTAAATCTCAATCAGCCGGATAATGATACGGCCATGGATGTCGAACAGGCGCTGGTGATCAGTGACGGCCAAACAACCGTTGTGGCGGGGATCATGGAGCATATTGAAGAAGCGGGAATTCATTCCGGCGACAGCGCCTGTATCCTGCCTCCGCTCACTCTTTCCCAGTCAGTATTGGACCTGATTGAAGAACAGACCAAAATGCTCGCTCGTGAACTTAACGTGATCGGCCTTATGAATATTCAGTATGCCATTAAAGACGGGACGCTGTATGTGCTGGAAGTCAATCCCCGGGCGTCGCGAACCGTGCCGTTTGTCAGCAAGGCTATCGGTGTGCCTCTGGCCAAACTGGCTACAAAAGTGATGCTGGGCAAAAGCCTGCAGGAACTTGGCTTTACAAAAACGATTAAACCTGCGCATGTATCCGTCAAGGAAGCTGTCTTTCCTTTTAACCGCTTTCCGGAAGTGGATATTCTTTTGGGACCGGAAATGAAATCCACCGGCGAGGTAATGGGGATTGACCAATCATTCGGTCTTGCCTTTGCAAAATCACAGATGGCGGCCGGTTTCAAGGTGTTAACATCCGGTTCCGTCTTCATCAGTGTTCACGATGATCATAAAGACCGGATCACGGACGTTGCGCGGACATTTGAAAAACTCGGCTTCAAGATTCTGGCCACTGCCGGGACAGCCGGGCATTTGAGCAGTCACGGCATTGAGGCAACGGTTGTCAACAAAGTCAGTGAAGGCCGGCCGCATATCATCGATTATATCAAAAACGGTGACATCCAGATGGTCATCAACACCAGTGTCGGCCGCAAGTCGTCGCGCGATGCCTATCTTCATGAAGATGCGGCACGCGTGACCTTCTTTGGTCTTTTCGCCCTGCAGCACCGCGGCCAGGAATCTGCGGGTATTGTTGTGTCCGACGGCTGCAATGTCTTCGAACACAAAGGCATGGGGCTTGCCTCCGGAGTGTTTAAGGAATCCATTTTACAGAAGCTTACCGGATCGCTCGCAATCGGCCATGTCCGTTACTCTACAACCGGTTCTTCCACGATATCCAATGCTCAGCCCTTTCTTGTGCATGTCGGCGAGGAATATTACGCCCTTGGGCACAACGGCAACATTGTGAACGCCCAGTCCCTGCGGTCCGAGCTGGAAAGCCGGGGATCAATTTTTCAGTCCACGATGGACAGCGAAGTTATTATTCATTTAATGGCGCCTCATCTGAAGAGGGGGCTGGAGAAGGCGCTTTCCATTGCACTGCAACAGGTTGAAGGCGCATACAGTATGGTCATGCTGACACGGGACAAAATTATTGCGGCCCGCGATCCGCGCGGTTTCCGGCCTCTCGCTTTAGGAAGGGTGAAATCATCATCATCGATGCGCAAGGTTATAAAAGTTTGAAACCTTTTCCAGTCATGAAGCATTGCCACTGTATTTTTGAGCTGATTTACTTTGCGCGTCCGGACAGCCAGATATTCGGCCAGAATGTCTATCTGTGCCGAAAGCGGTTGGGCCGTGAACTGGCGCGTGAATACCGTCCGGATGTTGACCTGGTGATGCCGTTTCCGGATTCCGGAAGCTACGCCGCAATCGGTTATGCGGAAGAAAGCGGCATCCCTTTTGAGATGGGGATGATCCGCAATCATTACGTAGGCCGCACCTTTATTCAGCCGACACAGCCGATGAGGGACTTCGCCGTACGCGTGAAACTCAACCCGGTCAAGCCGCTTTTGGAAGGCAAGAAAGTCTTGATTGTTGAGGATTCCATCATCCGCGGCACCACAAGCCGCAACCGCGTGAAACACCTTCAGGGGATCGGCATTAAGGAACTCCACATGGTCATCAGTTGTCCTCCGACCATGTTTCCCTGTCCTTACGGAATTGACTTTTCCTCCAAGGGCGAGTTGATTGCCACAAAAAAAGAAAACGAAAAAGCCATCGCCGAATTCATCGGTCTGGATTCGTTGCATTACCTGACCGTTGAAGGGATGGTCAAAGCCACCGGTATGCCCAAAGAATGTTTCTGTATGGCTTGCTACACCGGCGACTATCCTATCGCACCTCCCGAAAAAATCGATAAGTTCTGTATGGAATTAAAATAAACATTTAATCCCACTCACGTTGGACGAGCGTTAATTCTCCGTATTTTGCTGCGAGGTCTATCATTTATCCCGGTTTCTAATTGACTTGACCGTTTGTTGTTTTTGCATTATAAGCCCCGCAGTCTAAACATCAGCTATAAAGAATCGAGGGAAAAAAATGAGAATCATATTATTGGGCGCGCCGGGTGCGGGTAAGGGTACAGTAGCAAAATTGTTGACGGAATTTGACGGATCCGTGCAGATATCGACAGGCGACATTTTACGTTCAGCCGTAAAAGAGGGAACGCCTCTGGGAAAAAAAGCGAAAGAATTCATGGATCGGGGAGACCTGGTGCCTGATTCCTTAATCATGGACATCATGGAAGCAAGGCTGCAGGAACCGGATTGCCAAAACGGATTCATTCTGGACGGTTTTCCCCGAACGATTCCGCAGGCGGAAGAGCTTAAGAAACTGCTTGCCAAACTCAATATTAAAATGGATTTTGTCGCCAACCTGGATGTCCCGCGCGATGTCATACTGGATCGATTGACAACAAGAAGAACATGCTGCAATCCTGCCTGTCAGGCCATTTACAACATCAAAAGCAATCCGCCGAAAGAAGACGGAACCTGTACATTATGTAATCATCAGACCATTCAGCGCGATGACGAAACGGAAGCGGCGATAACCAACCGTTTGGAAACATACAACCAGAAGACGTTGCAGAAATTAAAAAAGCCCTGAAATCCTGAAACCTCAATAATTAAATGATTGAGTATGAAAAAGAGCTGAATCCCGAACAGTACCGGGTTGTCACAGAAGAAGGTGGGCCGCTTCTTGTTCTCGCGGGAGCGGGAAGCGGTAAAACGCGGACACTGACTTACCGGGTAGCTCATCTTCTGGAATCCGGCGTCCGGCCGGAAAGCATTCTGCTGGCGACATTCACCAATAAAGCCGCCCGATCCATGCTGAACCGGGTGGAAAGCCTTGTTCATTGCTATACCGGAAAGATAATGGGCGGCACGTTTCATTCCATTGCCCATCGCTTCCTGAGAAGCTATGCTTTTCGCCTGGGTTATCAGAACAGTTTTTCCATTGTAGATAGTGAGGATGCCCGCCAGATTATTGCGCAGGTGATGGCCGAATTAAAGATTGACACCAAACTCACCAAATTTCCCAAGAATAATATTATCGCAGAAATGATCGGCCTGGCGCTGAATACCGAGGACACGCTGGAAGAGGTGATTGCGTCCAGATATCCATTTTTTTTGCATCTGAGTCAGGAAATCCATCAGATCGCCTGTCGTTATGAGCAAAAAAAGAAAGACCTCTCCGTGATGGATTTTGACGATTTGCTGATCAACTGCCGCCTGCTGCTCCGTCAGCACACGGATATTCTGCAAACACTTTCCCAAAGGTTTTTGCACGTGCTGGTGGATGAATATCAGGACACCAACATCATTCAGGCGGATATCATTGATCTGCTGGCTACCGGCCATCGCAACCTGATGGTCGTGGGTGACGATTCACAAAGCATTTATTCTTTTCGCGGTGCCAATTTTGAAAACATCATCCATTTTCCGGAGCGCTATCCCGACTGCAAAATATTCAAGTTGGAGACCAACTACCGCAGTACGCCGGAAATCCTTCATCTGGCAAACCTGAGCATAAACAATAATGAAAACCAGTTTCCCAAAGCGCTGAAAGCTGTCCGCAGCAAAGGAATGCGGCCAGTCATGGTTTCCGCGCAAAATGTTTTAAAGCAGGCGGATTTTGTCGCGCAGAGAATTGCGGAATTGTCCAGAAGCGGTGTGCCGTTTTCTGAGATGGCCGTACTCTACCGTGCCCACTATCATTCGATGGAAGTGCAGATGGAGTTTGTGAGGCGTGATATTCCTTTTGAGATCCGTTCCGGCATCCGTTTCTTTGAACAGGCGCATATCAAAGATGTAACATCCTACATGCGGGTTTTGGTCAACCCGCATGATGAACTGGCCTGGCGAAGGCTTTTGATGATGTATCCCAAAATC
>PHBN01000244.1 GCA_002840635.1 Deltaproteobacteria bacterium HGW-Deltaproteobacteria-1 | reverse complement strand
GGAAAACGTTATTGGAGGTAAGCTCGTTGCGGATGCCCTGGTCGACCGGGGCGTGGATTACATCTATTCCCTGAGCGGCGGGCATATTACGCCTATTTACCAGTATCTGGAGAATACGCCCATCACGATTTTTGACGTGCGCCATGAACAGGCGGCCGTCTTTATGGCCGAGGCCTCAGCCCGGATGAATCGTAAACCCGCAGTGGCCATGGTTACGGCCGGACCGGGATTCACCAATGCCTTGACCGGCATCGCCAGCGCTAGGCTCTCCAACGCACCGGTCATTCTGATTGCCGGCTGCGTGGGAACCGAAGCGACGGAAAAACTGGATCTGCAGGATATGACGCAGCTGCCGGTCATCGAACCGATGGTGAAGAAGGCCTTCGTCTGCTATGTTCCGGAGCGCATTCCCGAATACGTCGACATGGCCTTCCGAGCGGCCATGAGCGGCCGGCCCGGGCCCGTCTACCTGGAGTTCCCCTGTAACGTACTTAATGCCAAGGTGGACATGGCAGCTGTCAAGAAACCCCGCACAACGCTTTCATCCAAGCCCGTTGACCGCGAGAATACCCTGAAGGTGGTCGACTTGCTCAAGAAGGCCAAGAACCCGATCGTGATCGGCGGCAGCGGCCTGTGGTATTCGGATGCGGAAAAAGAGATTATCGAATTCGTGGAGAAGATCGGTATCCCGATTTATACGGCAGGTGCAGGAAGAGGCGTCATCCCCGACACCCATCCCCTTTGCTTTGAAGGCTCTCTTGCTATCCGCCCCGGCTCGGCCATGATCACGCTTATGACCACCGACCTGGTACTCTTTCTGGGCGGTCGGTTGAGCCTGTTCTATATCTTCGGCGAAATTTTCCCGTCGACGGCAAAATTCATTCAGGTCGATATCACTCCCGATGAAATCGGGCGCAACAGGACGATTGATCTCGGTATCGCGAGCGACATCAAGTCATTCCTTAAGGAGCTCAACGCCGACCTCGATGAACAAAAGATCGCCGACACCCTGAAGGTGCAGTATCAGCCCTGGCTGGACACCGTCCGCGCGGCTCATGAGGCCGGCAAAAAAGAAGCCAAAGCAATGTGGGAGTGCACAACCCTGCCCATGCATCCCATGCGACTGGCTAATGAAATCAATAAATTCATGGATCGGGAAGACGACATTGTCGTTGCCGACGGCGGTGACACATCCACCTGGATGGGTATGACGAGGACTGTCGTCAAAGGCGGAACGTATCTGGACTACGGTCTTTATGGCTGTCTGGCCGTGGGCATTCCCTATGCCAACGCCGCCAAGCTGAAGCATCCGAACAAACGCGTTTTGCTCATCATGGGCGACGGATCGGCCGGCTTCAACTTCATGGAGTTTCATACGGCAATCCGCAAGAAGCTGCCTATCGTTGTGGTTATCGCCAATGATCAGTCCTGGGGAATGATCGCACATTCTCAGCAGTTGCGCCTGGGTCACAACATCCCCAACGGAACGGAACTGGGCTGGGTGGATTACCACAAGATGGTGGAGGTCCTGGGAGGCTTCGGCGCCTTGGTTGAAAAACCGGAAGACGTCCAGCCTGCGCTCGAAGCAGCCTTTGCCTCCGGAAAAACGGCCTGCATCAACGTCAAGGTAGATCCGTCTGTGATCAGCCCCGGCAGCGTCGCCCTGGCCAACCTAGGGGGTTACAAATGTAATTGAGGGACAATTTCGTGCGGCTGATTTCAGGAATGGCCTGACAGGTTGAACCTCCTCAAGGATAAGGAGTTCCTATGAATAACGTGACTGCACCCAAGGAATACAAGCTTTCAACGAGAAGCGCCTACTACATCTTTACGCTGCTGTTCCTGCTGTATTTCTTCGACTACATTGATCGGACAATCGTGACGTCGCTGGCCCCCTTCATTCAAAAAGAATGGGGCCTGACGGATGTTCAATCCGGTCTGCTCATGTCGGTTGTCTACTGGTCGATCGTTGCCTTCGTCTTTCCCGTTTCCATCCTCGTGGATCGTTGGAGCCGGAAAAAGACGATCGGTGTCATGGCGCTGCTCTGGACTGCCGCGACTGTCGTCTGCGCCTTTACCAAAACCTTTCCCCAACTGCTCGCGGCCCGCGCCGGCATCGGCATCGGTGAGGCCGGCTACGCCCCTGCGGGCACAGCCATGCTCTCCGGCCTTTTTCCACCGGAAAAGCGATCCCGCATGATGGGTCTGTGGAACATCTCCATTCCCCTCGGCATCGCCGTCGGAATTGGTCTGGGCGGTTTCATCGCCACGCATTGGGGCTGGCGTCACGCCTTCGGCCTGGTGGCCATTCCCGGCGCGATCGTGGCCATCCTCTTCTTCTTCGTCAAGGACTATAAAACGGTCGATCTGGTCAAGACCGATGCTTCCTGCAAAACCGGCCCAAGCAAGATCAAGATGAGCAAGATGGATATCTTCCGGGAATTTATCCATACCCCTTCCCTGATCCTGACGAACATCGGGTTTATCGGCTGCATCTTCGCCAACAACGCGATCATCTTCTGGCTGCCCACGTACTTTCACCGCACAACGGGCATGTCCATCAGCGAAGCGGGCATGAAGACCAGTCTGCTCATGATTCTGGCGATCATCGGTCTGCCCCTGGGAGGCTGGCTGGCGGATACATGGTTTAAGAAACAAGTGACGGCGCGACTGCTGTTTCCCGCGATTACAACGACCCTCAACGCGATCGTCATCGGTGTC
>PHBN01000009.1 GCA_002840635.1 Deltaproteobacteria bacterium HGW-Deltaproteobacteria-1 | reverse complement strand
AAATGTAGGTTGTTCCTGACTCCGCATCATTAAACGTATGCTCACTGTAAATACCGTCAGCAATGTAGTAGGTATCACCCCTGACAAGAGATGCAGGTAGTTCAGTCCAGGCGTTTGTCCAGTCTGAACCATTATTTTGTCCAGTACTGCCCTGGCGGATATAGTGATTCACGGCAAGCACCGGTGCAGGGGAAATTATAATAGCCATTATTGTTATTATCAATAATCTGGTTATTAAGTTTCTCATTGTTTGTCCTTTCTTCTGTCAGAAGTAAACTTATTTCCTATTACCCATTCCCCCAAGACCACGTTTGATAAGGATCGTTGATCGTTTCCGTAAACTAATGATATCCATTGGTGCAAAACACTATTGGCTCAAAAACATATAATGAAGCTAATGTGAATGCAATATATTGTAAAGATTGATATAAATCAATATAAAATATTAAATCCGATTTGTTTCAATAAATATAACCACCCGAATGCTAAAGTTTAATCTATTTTTTTGTTATACAATTATTGTTGACCATCCATTTTAAATCGCGGCCGGGACCTCTTCTTTTGCTTGATCCGGTAATCTGGTGCTCTTATACTGAAGGCCGGTTATCATTGCAATAACTAAGTACCAGATGACTATGGTCTGATCCCAAAGGGACACTCCAAAAAATGATATGAGATATGAAAACATGCCAACGCCCATTATCCAGAACATTTTCTGATGATCAACATTCCCGCTGGCAAGAGAAAGCATTCTACCGATATGACGAAAACAAAGTGCAACGATGATTAAAAATAATAACAACGATGCCAAACCACCATCCTTCCCTAATAGAACATAATTGTTTGATGTATCCCAAAGCTGTATATCGTCACCCTCACTAATTACAACTTTGACACCTATCAACCACCAGTCGCTGAATGTTTTAATAAATTCATCAACAAGTAAATATCTATGGTACGTGTTGGAACCTGCGAAAACCCCGACTCGCTGAATAAGCGCCCATACGGGTGCCTTCATAACAATGTGAAGTCCAATAAGTGATGAGAGAAGTCCCCATCGAACAATTCGCATGTGTTTACGGAATGGCCACATGAATAAACCAATTACCGAAGCGACTAACGAAATGAATGGTCCGCTTGAACTGGAGAACACTACAATCGCGATACTGGCGATCAAGCTAACCAATCCCAGCTTTATACTTCCTTTCTTTTTCCACAGCATATAAAATGCCAACGGCATTAAAAATGCCCCGAAAGATCCTAATGTTATCGGATGACTGAAAGGACCTAGGCATCTCAACTTCCCTTCACGCATTATTGTATACGGAGATACACCGCCGAATATTGAGAAATAATTAGCATAAGACAGCCTTTCTATTACCACAAAAAAAGCTATTACTATCACGATATACAACAAGTATTTGATGATACGTTCAATATCGTCAAGATCGATGATATAAAACCGAAATAGAAAAAAAGTACCAAAAACATAATAAGCAACATTTATACGATAAATAAAAGCACCTATTGTTTGATAAACGAGCGTGTATGTTACAATCGTTGTTATGACGAATATGAATAATGTTTTATCAATAGTATTAAATTTTTTAATTGATCGATATTCTGACTTAATAATCAGCCTGAGCCATCCAAATAAGAGTATAAAACGGATAGCTGTGAAACCGAAGCCCAAAATGTTGATACGCGGGCCCATGGGAAGTAAAAGTGCTGATGCTAAGATTACAATAGGGACATATCGTCGCGGCACGATAAAAATCAAAACAGCACTAATTAATAAGGCACTGATTATAACAGCATTCAACGTTTAATTCCTTTTGGTTTGAATAATTGATTTGCTAAATTTTAGACAGTAATAGCGTTAACGCTTTATACGTTGTGGCTTGTGCCCAGTGCATCATCGGTGTTTTTGCTTTGATCAATGGATATTGCCTGTAGTAAAAATGACCATCTTTGTCCTGCATGTTTTGAATGGCCCACTTTGCAACCTTTTTTGCCAGTGGCAGAGCGGCTTCTTCTATATCAGTAAAATATGCCAGTGTTTCGATCGATTGTGAAATACACTGACTATCCACAGGGTAAACACGGTTGTGGTAATATTGGGGTCTTCCGCTTTCTTCAAAGAAATGTTCTATGTAAAATTGAAAACCAAGCCTTAGATTTTTTTCAAATGTCTTGTCGCCCGTGTTATCAATATAGCATTTAAGGCTGTCCAAATTATAACCGGTATGAAAATTGTCAATCCAATGGTTGTTTTCCTGTTCGCCGTAATACCATGCTCCGTCGGCTAACTGCCTGGTACAGCTATATTGCATTGCCTCCTTTGCAATCTGCAAGAGGTTCTGATTGCCGGTAACCTTTGCCGTTCTCGCCAGCATGGCCGCGCCCAGCATGTTGGAATTATGGATGGAACTTCCTGCGGTAGCCAGATAGCTGAGGCATGTCCCTGTATCGGTATGGGTTCGCGGAAGACTGGTAATCCAGTCGCATACGCTCAGGGCAATTTTTAAATATTTTTCATCTTTTAGCGTTTCGTAGGCATCCAGGAATGCCTGGCCTATCAAACTGGTCCATACGATGATGGATTCATGTTTTGAATACCTGCCACCGCGGCTGGCAAAATCGAAATGATTTGCCCAACTATAGGTATCAAATTTTGGTGATTTATTCTTTATAAGCCATTCCAGGCAATTGACTGCTTTTTCGAGATATTGCTTATCCTGTGTTGTCTTCAGCATGATGAGATAGCCCGCAGCCATATAACCTCTTCCTTTTGTGGATTCCAGAGGTTTCACCCCCATCAGGGGACGGAGGTTAACCGGGCTTTGTCTGATTAGTTGAAGCAATAATCTGTCCAGCAGGAGATTGCCGAAGGTTAATGGCCTGAAGAAGGAGGAAAGACCATCGAAAGGTTCATAGCCTTTGTAATGATGGTCTTCCACCCATTTTTCTAATTTTGCGATACTGGTTATTATAACGTCCTTATCATTACTCATAAATGAATCCTTATTTTTTTATTAAGAATTTTTTTAACCTTTGCAGTTGCTCTTTCCTGTGGAATCTCATCAATTCTGGCGATACAGGTCTTTCAACGCCGCGCATCAGTGCCCAGAAGTAACCCGAAAATAATAAAAGTCCCCCGATGACATAAGGATTTTTTGTCATTTGGTATGCCGTTCTGAATAACTGCCACAGGGGGTGTCCTCCTAAAAAATAATCTTTCTGACCGTGCTTGAACCACGACATCAAAGCGCCGGAATTACCAGATCCAATTTTCTTATGATGAATAGAATGTTTTTCCGTAAATGTTCTTGTTTTCCAGCCTTTCATTCTGGCCGTGGTTACCGCCGTCCAGTCAATGCCTCCGCTGTCAATCGGAATATATCCCCCTATGTCTTCAAAACATTTGCGCCGAAACATCTGGCAGGCTCCGGATACATGTTCAATATTGGTGAACCGGTAATCATAATGGACCCCTTCCTCGACAAAGGGCGTGCCTGCCACACCAAGCATGGGATCTGCTGAGAATTTTGTTATCAGAAATTCAAAATAATCTTTTACGAATGAAAGATCCGCGTCAAGGTTGCCGATGATGTCATATTGCTCATTCTTTATTATCTGATAACCGGCATTGAAGGCGTTTACTTTGGCGGTAAATTGCCTGTCCCTGTGTTGGGGCATGCGGATGAGTTCAATCCATGGATGACCGGGCAAATACTTCTGTACGATTTCATCAGTGCGGTCCGTAGATCCATCACTCACGATAATCCATCTTTTCGGTAATAAAGTTTGAACAATGACCGATTGAATCAATCGTTCAATATTTTTTTCTTCGTCGCGGGCAGGGGTTATAAGAATATAATTATTCACAACAGTAAGGTTATTCATCGTGATATTCAAAATCCGATTTGTGGAGTGTATTTATTCCGAATCGGCGCATATGCAATCAGCCCGATTGGTTCACGGTCCAGCGAAGGCATGCCAGACTTCTTTTGATTTTCTGCAGGGTGACTTCTTTGACGGACGGTTTAAGAATGTATAAGATACTGGAGCCTAAAATTCTGATTGTCTGATGAAGAATATTTGTCAAAATAAAAGCCGTTTTTGCAACACGGCTGTGATGTTTTGAATAATACTGCAGATTGGCTTTCGTCTGCTGGATATACAGTTTCACAGGGTCTTTATCAGAACTGCCGTATAAATAATGAATTGCTTTTGCTTGGGGAAAATATACAACCTTCCAGCCTGCTTTCCAGAATCTTTTACACCAATCCTTGTCTTCCGCATAAAAGAAAAAATTATCATCCAGCATGCCGACCTGTTCAATCGCACTCCTACGCACCATTATAAAACAGCCACTCAAAAAATCCACTTCGCGAACAGTGTCATGCGACCAGTTCAGCATGAAAGATCCACCAAATATTTTTGATTTTGGAAAGACTTTATCAAGTGCCGTTGCCCGGCATAGATTTTTCCAAAAAGTAGGAAACTCCCTGCAGGTGGGCTGAAGACTGCCGTCCCGGTTCAATACTTTAGGGCCAAGAACTCCGATTTCCGGATGTTCATCCATATAATGGCACATGAGATCGAGGCAATCTTTCAAGACAACGGCATCTGAATTAATCAGGCAGACGTATTTCCCCTTGCTTTTTTCTATTCCGACGTTGTTGGCTTTTGCAAAACCAAGGTTTTCAGTATTGCGAATTAAATGAACTTGCGGATATTTATCTGCCACGAGGTCCGGAGCGCCATCGGTGGATGCGTTATCAACAACAATGGTTTCAAATTTAAAATGAGGCGCGTTCTCATCAATAGATTGCAGGCACTCATCCAGATATTCCTTTGCGTTCCAGCTGACAATAATATTGGACAGGTTAATCATATCTTAAGCTTTGAGGACCCTTTGGAATGTTTCTTTCAGCTGGTTTTTCGCACTGTCGATATTTGATAATCTGATTTTCAAATCAGCGCGGTTTTCCAGATCGGCCATGATTTTGTTTATGATATCCTCGGCGGTTAATTTTCTGGCGTCAGCAACCATGTCTCCTGCGCCTATAGAGTCGAAGACCCCCGCGAATTTACGGCTGTAGGCCACACCAACCGTGGGTATCCCCTGTGAAAGGGCCGCAATGCACGCATGCATGCGCGAACCGATAAAGAAATCACATAGCCCAATAATTCCTTTTATTTCAGATTGGTCATATTCATGTTCAACAATATGGATACGGTCTATATATTTTTTATTAACGGAGTTCATCACATCGTTACAGGCGTCGGGATCACTTTCAACCATCGGATGATAGGTATGTGGAATAAATAAAATATGAGCGTTTGTTTTTTCGAGTATATTTAATATGACTTCTTTTGAAAATTTCTTATAGTCAAGTATGAGACCGAACATGTTATCTTTTGTGTAGCCTCCATTATACATAAGGCCATTAATATTAACTCCAATTAAAGGCACATTCGGATCTTTGATGATTGCGGGTTTGATCGCAATACTATTAGGTAGTATTGGATCAAGCATGAATGCAACATCCGGGCAGAAGATAACTTCCTTTTTACTGTTTTGTTTATTTGTGAGTTTCTGTATCTCTTCAATCCCTTGCTTATCACGAGAAAGAATGTGGAGTGCCTTATTAATTATTGTTTTTGCTATAAACTGCCCGATTTTGGAATTATAAGGTCCGTATGTTTGCGGCAAAAGAATCAGCTTTTTCTTCATAAGGAATACAATTAAAACGGGTATTGATCCTATAACCAGCCTTCCAAGGCCATATATATCGCTAAAACTGTCGCCACCGCGAATGTCGCCGACCAAGTCAGCCTGTTGCAATGTTTTTAGCCAAGGTGTCTGGTCGATAATTTTTTCTTGGATTGTTTTAATTGGTATTATCCGCCATAAAACTGCCATGAATAATATCCAGAATAAATGCTCACTTAGATTAGATTTAGGTGAAAGCCTGTAGTTGACAATCTGGAGTCTAAGTATTTTGTTGCCAGGTAATTTTAGCAATTGTTCTTTTGAAGATTTATTTCCAATCAAAAGAGATATGTTTGCATCAGGATGAATGGTTTTAATTATTTTTACCATCGAAGCGGCTAACGCAGATACACCCATGTTGTATGTTCCTAATGAAGCTCCCATTAGGCAGAAGTTATATACTTTCTTGTTATTACTTGTTGTTGAAATGAGCATAGATCCTCATAAAGCGTTTTCTATATTATTGAATGTGGCCATTGCTTTGCAGACTATCAGGAAAGAATATTTTATGCCATATGCTGAGATTTAGGAGTCTAATAAGATTCATAATTGGCTCCTTTCCTTCAATTCTTTTTCTAATGTCGCATCCAATACCAAACTCTTTCAGAAACGGCGAATCTTCGACTTCACGGCAGAGCCACTCTTTCAATTCGCCTCTGAACCAATACTCAGATGGATCAGGCCACCCCATCTTATCTTTTCGCCAGGTAATATTGTCAGGCAATTTTTGATCCATTGCCAGTCTTGATAAATACTTTGTCCATCCATTATGAATTTTATACGTTGCGGGCACGGAGGCTAAATATTCAACCAACCTGTAATCCATGAATGGCAACCGGGATTCAATTGAATGAGCCATTGACTGACTATCCCCAAAATGGATCAAATTAATTAGGCCTGTCATTACCGATTCGAGAAGCATCTTATTAACTGGTGCTGTAATTGCAAGGCCGTATTTAGAACCGATTCCACCAAAAATTTTTTCTAATATTTTTTGGGGAAGAATTCGTTGTAGAATGTTAAAAATGATGCTAATTACCATCTTGCCCTTATTGACACCCGGTACTTTTGAGAAGGCGAAAAATTCTTTGATAACGTCAGATAGTGAAATATTCGCAAAATAGCGCCATAGGTAACTGTAATAACCCCCTAACTGCTCATCTGCACCCTGACCGTCCAAGTTTATAGTAACGTCTGATGAACCGACGAGTTTGAACGTATACCAACCGCCCATATTTGGGCCCACTGCAGGATTCTCCATCGCGTAGATCATTTTTTCATGTTGGTCGCGGATTTCTGATAATTTAGGCTCTATTTGATTGGATTTAACATTCAGAAATACAGACAACTGATCGATAAAACCGCTCTCATCACAATCTTTTACGCCATCTGAGGATTTATAAACACTTGAAAAAGTCTCGAGTTTTGTTTCCTGACCATTCTCTTTCATGTATTGCTTTATCATAAATACAATTGTTGAACTATCCAAACCACCAGATAAGGCTGCCCCGACTTTGACATCCGCACGCAGTCTAAGCTTTACGGCATCACTTAAAATCTCAAAATATTTGTCTGCGTATTCTTTTGCTTTTTGTATATTGAATTTTTCATTACTTAAATTCGGATGACAAGACCAATACTTATTTTCACATATTTCAAACTTACCAAGATCTTTCAAATCTATTTCAATGAAACTCGAATGCATGAGACGAAATATATTTTCAAACGCAGTTTCCCTAATATATTCTTTTGGTCCATCAATAATATATTCTCTACAATATTTTTTATTTGGTGATGTTTTGACTTCAGGGTGTTCCAAAATCGCTTTTATTTCTGATGCAAAGATAAATAAATTATTATCTTGATAATAATAGAGGGGTTTTATTCCAAATCTATCTCTAGCCATAAATATCTTATTATTATACATATCATAAATAGCAAATGCCCACATTCCATTAAACTTATCTAGGGCCTCATGTCGCCAATGGTCATAAGCTGCCATGATGACCTCAGTGTCACTGTTTGAATGAAATGCATAGCCTTTTTGTTCTAGTTCCTTCCTAATTTCAATATAATTATATATTTCACCATTATAAACGATCCAATATCGATTCAAATACGACATTGGTTGATGTCCAGCGAATGATAAATCAATAATTGAAAGGCGCCGATGACCTAATGCCATATAAGAAATAATGTTATAATTATTTGCAATATGTTCATAGTGGATCTTATTGTGTTCAGATTTTAATTCAGGGGTATCATCGCCGTAAAGCAATTTGGTCTTCCCGTTTGCGCTAAATAAAATATATCCTTCATCATCCGGACCACGATGCCTAATTTTGTTAGCCATGCGGTGAAGATAATTAACCTGAAGAGTTTCCTCGTGTTTGAGATTAATAATTCCTACAATGCCACACATTTTATGAGACCTTACCTTTGAATATATTAAATTTTACATTATTAACCAGTTGTCCCTGAATAACTCACAACATATTGACGATTAGCTTTTCATAGTGTGATATAAATGCCGGAAAATATGGTGAAAGGTTTGAATATATCTGATTTAAGTATTCCGTGACTCTGATCTCTATTCAACTTTATACATGATTCTGAATACTCCCTTTTATGTGCTTAAAGAAAGATTGCGGCGTTTGCAGCCAGTCGTATGCGCCTTGCAGCTTTAACTGGAAAAAAAGCGGATCATCTCCGTTATTGGCGGGGATTCTCTTTAAAAATAAAGGATCATCCAGGCCGATTGCCGCCCTTCCAATGATTGTGGTGACGGCAGTGCGATAACCCTGTTCAATCAGTATTCCTTTATAGCGTGCAATAAAATCTCGATTTTCCTGAGGAAAGGCGAACGGATAGGAAAAAGAGTCTACTTTTATGCCGGTTTCATCTTCAATTCTTTCCCTGGATGCTTTAATTTCATGCTCGATTCCATCTTCACTCAAGTCGGTCAGCTGGGGATGACTGACCGTGTGCGAACCAAAGCTGATGCCTTCAGTGAGTAACTGTCGGACCTCATCCCATGTCATGCATTGATTATCTTTGAAGGACGTCCTGTTGTTTTGAATGAAAGCCGTTGGCAAAAAAACGGTTGCCGTAAAACCGAATTTTCTTAAAATGGGATATGCGCTTGTGTAAAAATCAAGAAAGCCGTCATCAAAGGTAATGACAATTTGCTTGGCCGAATGATTTGCATTTAAGCTATCACTCAAGTCCCGAAGATTAATGACGTCATAATTGTTTTCAGAAAGGTACCGCATGTGCGACTCAAAAACAGCGGGTGATGTATTCACATGATAATAAGGATGCGAATTCTCTTTTACATCTGAAATGCTGTGGTACATGAGGATGGGTAGTTGCCTGTAGCTGGTGGATGTTTGCTTATTGATGAAATACCTGAAGCAGTTAACAGTTAAGAAGCGATCCAGACGAAAATTAATCATGCCGGTATTTCTTTTAGCTCTTTTTCTGTTGCTGGATTAATGAGTCAACCAGGTCGAAATATACATTTTTCCGTTTCGACCAGCGGTATTCTTCTACAAAACGAAGAGCGTTATTTCGAAGGGTTTCACGCAGCTCCCTGTTTTCTATCATTGTAAGCATGCATTCTGCGAGATCATCGACATTATCCGGAATGAAAAATTTAGCAACGGAATCATTAAAATAATATTGATCAATCTTTGTTTTCGATAAGACGATTGGAATTCCCAAAGACATGAATTCAAGTGTCTTTGTGCTGAAAGCTTCGCCGCCAAAGGGATCATTTTTCTTGGGGATGACTCCAAGGTCAGCATTTGCCATAACATCAGCTATTTTGTCTATTTGCATGCCTTGTTTCAGGAACACCCTGTCTTCAAGCTGTAGCTCTTTGATAAGCTTTTCCAAATTATCTCTTTCTGTACCGTTTCCATAAATGTGAAGCTCTGCTGACGGAGCGTGACACCTAACTTTTGAAAGCGCTTTAACTGCAATATCCAGACCTTGATGCCATCCAAGTGTTCCGGGGTAAATCATGATGAACTTATTATCGTTTCTGATTCTCTGTCTCTGATAAAAAATGGCTTCATCGGGATAGTTCATGACGGTTGTACATTTCTGTTCAGTAACGGAACGATTTGTTAAAGTCTTATGCCATAGATGGTTGGAAATGATAACATGATCAGAGAATTTGATCGAAAGCTTTTCAAGCTTAACCAAAACTTTAAAAAACAAGCTGTCTTTGCCGCCTGAAAATTTGCTGGCATAAAACTCCGGCACAATGTCGTGGATGTCAAGAATGATTTTTGCTCCCCGCATTTTTGGTAATATGGCTGCAAAAACTTCAAAATCGGGTACGGAATGAACGTGGATCAGGTCATAGGGAAGTTTAAAATGCCTTCGGGATATAAATAATGATGATCTGAGCAAGAACGCGGTTAATCTGTATAAGTAAGTTATTTTGTGCTTTTCGTTAATCTTTCGTTTCTGAATACGATACACATTAACGTCTTTCAGTTTTTCATATTGCGTGGTGTTCTGGCTTTTCAATGCGATGACATCAACGATATCACCGCGCTGGGCCAACGCGTCTGCATATCGCATAATCCGGTTGTCCGATTCATAAAAGGAGTAAGCCAACATACAGATGTGTTTTCTCTTTTTGGGAAGGTTTTCTTTGCCTTTATAGTTTGCTGACCAGAAACGTGCCATGTCTTTGAATTGATGTAGTCCGGATGGATTATAAAAAGCGCCATACCGCCATTTTCAGCAATCCAGTCCAGTTTCTTTTTCCATATATCGATATTTTTTTGCCGCATCAGGATAAAGAGTAAAAAGTCCTGGGGCAGGGTATAGGGCAGCTCAATATACCCTTTATTGTTGTTGCGATTCGCCACCCAGAATGGGAATATGGTTCCAACCCCGTCCGGCTGAGGTTCAAAGGGATCTGTATCAAAAGTGGAAGCGTCGTATTCAATATTTAAATGATGAAGCAAATCCATGTTGTGATACATGCTGGGACTGCGGAACCCGACGGCATTCCACTCTTTCAGATAATGGTTGATTTGAGACGCCAGGACCGGGAATTTTTTAGGTGACTTGAAAGGGTTTTTATGTCTGATGCTATGTGAACCTATTTCAAATCCATCAGACCTCAAATGATTCATTAATTCATCTGATAATTTATAATCTTCGGCAACAAAGTTGAAGGAAGAGCGGAAACCATGCCGTTTTTCAATTTCCGCCAATTTCATGCAATGATCATGACCTCCGGGTGTATCGACGTCATGTGTTATCACCAGGGCAAATTTTTTACCATCGGGCCAGCCCTGCCATCCTTCTGGTGGTGTTGCTGAATTCGGATCGATCGGCCATACGTTTTTAGCAGAGGGCAGGGTCGACGCGACAAGCGCTCTGCGCAGCATAATCTGGAGCCATCGGGGAAGAATGGATTTCAAAAAGGCATAATGGGTTGTTGTTGGCATGTCAGTGAGCCTCTATTCTATAATTGTTGACTATATCGTTTAAAATGAATTGCATCAGTAATGTCAAATTTCAAACTATTTTTCGCGTTCAGTATTGGCAAGATGGGTAACGACTGCCAAAATCCCTTTTGTAACTTTTTCAAGAAAATCGAAATCAATATTTTCGATCTTGTCCCATGCTGTATGATGGTAAGGATTCTTATAAAAAGAATTAATCAGGATGGCCTCGTATCCTCCCTTCCAGAAGGATTGTTCATCACTTCAACCACAATCGCTTGTTATAACTTCCCTGGTGGATAATTCGGAAAACTCTCTAATATTTCCTGCTGCAATTTTAACTAAAGATGCATCTTGCGGCCGTCCGGCAACTAACAGTAAGTTTTTACGCTCTGTTATACCAGATAAGATATTCCGGGTGATACGATAAGCAGATCTTGCTTTATACTTTAACGATTGGTTGGACCGGATATACTGCCAGGAAATGGGGGTAATCTTTAGATCATACCCTAACGCGTCTATGTTTATTACCGCCTGAATATTCAATCGCTCATTTTTAGCTTTCTGGACAAATGCTTTACTGCCTTTTAATCCCCGTTCTTCATTAGTGAAAATGCAAAACTGCACACTTTTTTCTAAAGGGATACCCTTTATTATCCGGGCACATTCCAAAAGGGCCGCTATGCCGCTTCCATTGTCATCGGCTCCCGGCGCACCAAGTTCGGGTTGATTCGTGATAGAATCAATATGGGCAATGACCATGATCATTTCGGATGGCTTCTTTTGTCCTTTAATCCGTGCAAAACCGTTATACCAGGTTCTGCCGTTACTTTCATAGGTTTCTATCCAACTGTCGATTCCCATTTTTTTAAACTCATCATTGACCCATGATACAGCCTGGTTTTGCTTTGCATGTGAGGATCTTTCTTTGAATTGTTCTAATGAAACAATGGTGCTTCTCAAGTTATCTACCCTTACTTTGCTGGCTGTTTGAAGCTTTTCTTTGAGAGTTTCACTCAGTCCTAAGGCGGGCAGTAAAAAAACAGCACTGAATAGTAACATTACTAAACAAATTTTTTTATTTGCTGGATACATACTTGATTCCCTTACTTGGTTAATTGGTGCCGCTTATTTCATCGGCACTCCTCAATTTCCTGTTATCTGAAAATTTATTCTGCATTGCTCTGTCAAGTCCACTCACGCCTTTTTTTAATCTCATGCCACCAAAAAGCAAACGTACAATGCAGATAAACTGGACTTTATGAAACTGACGTCTGATATCATTTAATAGGATATTTTGCTCCTTAGTCATCACCCTCATAATTTTGAGGCACGTTCCAACCACACAGAATATTGGCCTTTCTGGATACGATAGAATGCAGCCGTCAGATCCGAGGTAGGTGCAGTTATGATCCAGTCTTGCTCTGTTTGCCTCCCACGGTTTTATTGGTCGTAAATAAAAACCCCAGTCATGAGAAGGCCCTCCCCGTACAACAGCGGTGATATGATCAAAAACCGTAAATCGGTCATACTGTCCGCGACAGCAAGAACAGCTGACGGAACAGGCTCCGATATCTTTGAAGAGCTGCCCTGAAATAACTGCGGTATCTGATAATAAAGATACGTGTTGTTTCAGTTTTGCCACTACACTTGGTTTAATCTCCCATTTCATAGATATTAACATTGGCTGGATTGTAATATAGGCTATACATCTGAGAAGAAAATTACAACCCATACTGATTATTTCATCTTTAGATCGTTTCATCGCTTAGAATCTCAGTATCTTACTCTGCTATATTTTCTTGGTTGAGAAATACGTTTACTAACCAAAAATTGCCTTCGAGGTTTATCTTCCAGCAAAGGATCAAGCTAAGCCAGGAAGGCAGGCAAGAAGGATATGCGCGAACTAATTCTTTTTGATCAAAAAGTTTCCTATTGCCAGTGTGTCCAGGCCAGTGGAAAAAAAACAGCGGATTGCGTGTTCCGGTGATTCGACAATGGGTTCACCCTGAATATTGAAACTGGTATTGAGTAATACCGGTGTGCTGGTTAAAGCACCGAATTTTTCGAGCAAATCGTAGAATATCGGATTAATGTTTTTGCTCACAGTATGCAGACGCGCCGATCCATCTACATGGGTGATCGCGGGGAGCAGATCGCGCATCCCGGACTTAAGTGGGCAGACTTTAAGCATGACGGGGCTTTCGCCGATTATATCGAAATACTTGTCTTTGGCTTCCACCGGGACGGATGGCGCGAACGGGCGGAAAGATTCGCGATGTTTGACCTCGGCGTTAATTTTATCCTTCATGAATGGCAATGTTGGATTGGCCAGAATGCTGCGGTTGCCCAGCGCGCGCGGCCCGATTTCCATGCGTCCCTGAAACCATCCAAGGATTTTACCGTCCGCAAGCATTTGTGCAGCGATAGACTGGATATCATCGTACTTTTCTGCAGAAAGCTTACAGTCACTGATCAATTTGCCGATGTAGTCATCCGAATAGGCTGTGCCAATAAACGGATCGTCGTGGACGAACGTACGAGGCTGTTTGAGCACTGTATTTAAAACGTAGAATGCCGCTCCAATGGCGGTGCCGTTATCACCCGCGGCGGGCATGACATATATATCATCAAAGCCGGCTTCACGAAGAATCCGTCCGTTCATTACACTGTTGAGAGCAACTCCACCTGCGATAATTAAATAGCGGCTTTTAGTTTTTTTTCGCAGAACCGCGCAGAGATCCAGCGCCCTTTCTTCCAATACCTTTTGAAACGCGGCTGCAACGTTCTTATGGTTAGATTCAAATTCCTTGTCTTTCCTCGGCTTGCCGAATGTTGCTAAAAACTTGGGTGAGTAGCGCTGCCCGCCCCAGAACTGATATTTGAAATAAGACAGATCAATTTTGATAGCGCCTTGTGCGTCAACAGTTGCCATCCTATCAACGGTCTTTCCATAAACTTGAGGATCACCAAACGGAGCAAGCCCCATCGTTTTGCCCTCGTCATAGTTAGGACGGAAGCCGCAAAACTGTGTTGCCGCTTCATAGAAAGAACCCATGGAGTTGGGAAAATAGTTTTCAGAGAAGCAGGTCACTTGATTGCCACTGCCTTGTCCAATAAAAGACGTTGCCCATTCACCTGAACCGTCAAGACTCATAATGGCCGCGTTTTCGTAAGGTGAAACCAGAAAAGTGCCGGCGGCATGCGCCACATGATGAGGTACAAAATAAACCTTGGGACCATTCTGAGGCCATGTATTGCGATACCAGCTCCAGAAATTAAACTGCTTGCGAAGGCCCCGCCCCAGTTCGTGAACGACAAAGGGCCGGGCACTCGGTGCGTGAGCCAAGCCGTATAAGACCTTAGTTGCCCAGTTTTTGGAAGGTTTAATGGAGACCGCCACCGCGTCAATGTCTTGAGGTTTTAGATTGGCGATGGCAAGACAGCGTTCGATGGCTTCCTGCGGAAAGGCTACTGTATGCTTTTCACGGGTCAGTCTTTCTTCCTCGATGGCAACGGCAATCTTTCCATCAACTACCAGGCAGGCTGTAGAGTCATGAAAGTAATAATTCAGCCCTAGTATGTTCAATGTTTCCTCCGACCGCGTTTGGCAGATCTTTGTCCCTTATTATAATTCACCGCTGGAGAATTCTATTTCTCAAAGAAGGTAAGGAGTTAATATATGGCATCAGACGATCATATGCCCATCGGATTATAAGATTGGGAATGTAAACAACCCCATTGGAAAGAGATACAAGCTCGCCGCCAAACTCGTTTTTAAACCGGGAATATGTTTTTGATAAATTTTCAGTAGCTGTTTCGCTATGGTATGATGTATCCGCGAGCGCTGAACTGATTGCATCCAAATCCGCATACAGGTAACCATGATTTTTTGCCCACTTGAATATTTCCCAGTAAAGTAATTCATTGGGGCGGCAATGCCCACAGTTGCCGGACCAGCCGAACTTCCACATATAAGCGATATTGCTAAACGGCAAAACAATCAAGCCCGAAACATCAACACCTTCGTGCTGTGCCAAAAATAATTTTATGTGATCCGTTGGTGAGAATAAATCCCACATCTTCAAAAGAAAATTTTCATTATCCGGACTCGGGCTGACCTGCTGGCGTTTGCAGGTCTCACACATAAAGTGAAAAAACTTTTTCAAATCGTTTTTATTGCCTTCTCGAATAACAACGCCGCTTTTTATCGCCGTATTGATGTTCTGTCTTTTCTGGCGTTTTATCTTTTTGAAAACCTCTTCTTCGCTGCCATGCAAGTCAACAGCGACTGTGTTATTCCTAATCGCAGAATGCACGTAGTTTTCGGAAAATCCGGCTCTTTTGAGAATAACCGCCAGGTCTTGGTGTTTATTCGGCGGCTGGACGATCAGCGCCCTGATTTTGTTTTTCTTTGCAGTCCTCTTAAGACTGTTGATAACAAAAGCCAGGATTATGGGATCATCTGATTCCACAACAGGACCTTTTAAAACAATCCCGATTTTTCCAAGAAAGGCTTTGGATGTTGCCAGCATTTGAAACCCACCGATGAGTTGGTCATTCAGTCTAATGAGTGTTATCAATGGCTGCCAGCCGTCGAGGGTTCTGACCTGTGCCCATATGCTTGTCTGATAGAAGTGTCCATATGATGTAGAATTAAGAAACGCATCCCAGACCGGATTGTCTGGTTGCGGGCAATACCATGCGCTTAAGACGCCTTTGGGTGTGTCGATGGAATCTAATTTTATGTTCGCCGCGCTCGGACTTTTGTCGATCAACATTTATACGTTTATCCCAGATGCCGGTAACAAAATCTGCTTAGAACAGGATAGACCGGCTTAGGTGCATTTTGACACAGATAGCTCAGCAATTTGTAGGCCATACTTGTCTCTCTGCTCATCGCAACTACTTTTTTCTGCCCGTGGTCGTAATAATAAGTGCAAAGATCCGCCTCAGTGGTACCCCATCTTCTTTTAAAAGATATCAGGGTAGGGTTATGTGTTGATGTCCTGCCAAAATCAAATATTTTATATTCTTCAGCGCAGGCTTTTCGGATACCCTGCCAGTAAAGATAGTGACTCGCGCCGATATTGCGTCTGGTGCAGTCATCGCCCATGGCTTCCACCGATAAGCGGCCATTGAAATTCAGGTGAAGATGGCCGGCGATGATTTTATTATTCATACAGGCCAGAAGGATATCCGCTCGTCCTGCTGCCTTGAATTGATCAAAAATTCCCTTAAAGAAAATATACGGCTGCGCGGGTAACCCTAAACGTTTTCTGGTTTCGGCGTAAAGTTCGTAAAATGCCAGAAGGTCATGATCGTTTTGAGCATATTTAATCTGAATGTTATTTTTGATGGCCTTGTTGATCATGTATCGGATGGACTTATAGCTGGTATTTTTCCATACTGCCCCTTCACCTCTGGAGATATCTATGTAGTGATGTTTGTACTCCGCATTAACACGATAGGATTTATTGACGAACAATGAACTGCTGGCAAGGGTTCGTATTTCAATATAGCAAAATTTCAGATGATCCAGCAAACGAATGGCTTCAGAAATCAGCATTTCCTTCTGTTGTACGTTTGATACCAACGGATCGCACAAAGTGGCAAATGGAATACTGACTAATCGATTACCGGTAAGCCAGCTGCTGATTTCATAGATTGGAAGACCGGCTTTGATTGCGTTTGTGTCTTTGTCAATCAGCGCAAAATAGTAAGCTTTCATATGTGGGAAGGTTTGCTCAATAACTTTTTTCCAGCCGGACAGATGTACAATCCAGCCAAAAGGATGATTGGCTACAAAATTATCCCATCGTCCGTCAGTACAAGGATCGATAATTTTAATTTCTTCCATAAATTTCTATAATCTGTTGTAGAGTGTTAAAAGATGATGCTTTATTCGTGTCAATCTTTCCTCTTCCAGGGCGAACTCAATTTTACCGTCTGTCAGAAGAGCAACGGAAGCGTTATGACCATCATGGATGCCAAGTATTTTCATTTTAGATCGCGATCACCTTATTTATTTTTTGTCTGTGCGCTTTTTAGAAGATCACCCAGTCTGATTGCCAGAGTTTGAACATGCGGTTCTTTAAGGACGTTTTTATGGAAACCCGGAACTTCATAAATGTCGAGGCCGTTTTCCGCCAGTCCCTGCCATCCTAAAGCGGGATCAAACAGGAGCTCCCGCTTTTGCCTGCTGACCCGAATAAGATGGACGCGATTCTTGAGAGGTTTTGGCTGATAGGCCATGTATGCGTCATCCGAGAGATCCACAGACTTTTCAATGGTGTAACCGCTTGTATGCCATTTGTACTTCAAATGAAGTTTGGAAAAAAGTTTATCCAAAAAATCCTCAAATCTGTATCGAAACAAGTTTTTAGTCCTTATGGTTCTATCGATGATATGAAGAAACATTTCCCTAGTAGATAGAATGGACATATTGTCGATTTCAAGTTCAACTCTTTCAAGAATATTATATATTTTTTTGTGAATAGCAGTCAAATGCGGCTTGATGTTTCTCAGTTGGTCAGGCGTCGATGTGCTGATTAGGGCCAGAAATGCCACCTCTTCGCCGTCATGCTGAAGTTGCTGGGCCATCTCAAAAGCGACGATTCCGCCGAGGCAGTAACCACCAATATAATAAGGACCACCGGGTTGAACGGTTTTGATTTCCCTGATGTAATCTTTTGCCATTTCTCCTATTGTGATATCTATAACGGTCTTACCTTCCAGACCCTTTGCCTGCAAACCGTAAAACGGCTGATCATTTCCCAGGTATGCGGCCAGCAGGCGGTACTCCAAAACATTTCCCCCTTCTGCATGAATGCAGAAGAAGGGCGGTCTGGAACCGGAAGGCTGAATTTTCACAAGAGATGCCCAGGAAGCTACATATTTTTCTTCACTGATAATAGCAGCTAATTTTCTTATTGTTGGTGCTTCGTATAGCGTCGCTAAGGGAAGTCTTTTGCCGAATATTTTTTCGATCTGCGTAAACATGCGAACTGCCATTAAGGAATTCCCACCCAGTTCAAAATAATTATCGTTTATATCTATCTGTCTGTATCCGAGCAGTTTTTTCCATATGACGAGAATGGTTTTTTCCGCATTGTTTAATGATACATCCTGTGCGCATTCTGGTTGGCTTTCTCTTGTGAGTTCATCTGTTGATACTGCGATGCCCGCTCCTTCTTTTGTGCTTGTGATTCCAATCCCTGAGCTTGATTTATCTCTTACGGAATCTATCCAATAACGCTCTTTTTCGAAAGGGTAGGTCGGCAATGGAATGCGTCTTCCGGATTCTCCGGGATATAATTTTGGCCAATCTACTTTTTTACCATCAAGCCATAATTTCCCGGCAGACCGAAGGATGAAGGCCCGATCAGAAATGCTTTCATTGGGATGACGGATCGAGGATATTACCCGATGGCTTTCCTGTCTGGCCGGGTGCTGCTTCGCAAGCGCGGCCAACGTATTTCCGGGCCCGACCTCCAGAAAAATCCTGTTGGGCGCTTTAAAGAGTTCCTCCAGGCATCCGGAAAAGCGAACGGTATTTCTCAAATGACGAACCCAGTAGCCGGATGACGTGGCTTCTGCCGGTTCTATCTTTTTCCCGCTGACATTTGAGATAAAGGGAATTTTCGGAGATTCCATTTTGATATTTTTCAACACGTCTTCAAATGGAGCCAATATGGGTTCCATCATTTGTGCGTGAAAAGCGTGCGAGGTATGTAAACGCGTGCATTGCACATCTTTTGCCAACAAAGCGTTTCCCAGATTTTTTATATCATTTTCTGCTCCGGCAAGAACGCAAAGCGACGGCCCGTTAATGACCGACAACGATATTTTGTCATTCAGGAATTCCTGAACTTCTTTTTCGCTCAGAAAGACGGCCAGCATCGCCCCGCTAGGCAGGTCCTGAATAAGTCTGCCTCTTGTGGCTACCAAAAATAATGCGTCTTCCAGGGAAAAAACGCCGGCCAGGCAGGCAGCAACATACTCCCCGATGCTGTGGCCGATCATTGTATTTGGAGTAATTTTCCAGGACATCCATAAGATTGCAAGAGCGTATTCGATGGTAAACAGCGCTGGCTGGGTAATATATGTCTGCTTCAATTTGTCTGCTGCTTGTTCAATGTTATCGCCTGCGGGAAAAAGGACGTCGCGCAGATCAAAGTTTAAATGAGGTTCCAGAAGCTTCGAGCATCGATCAATGTGTTCACGAAAAACCGGTTCACTTTTGTACAGGTCCAGCCCCATATTGGGATATTGCGCACCTTGTCCCGAAAACATAAACACGATATCTTTGTTAATGGGCTCATAATAAGAGGATGCTATCCTGTTCGAATCAGTTTTTCGTAATGTTTTTATTGCGTCAGGAATATCCTCACAAACTGCGATTCTGCGGTAGCTAAAATCTTTTCTCCCTTCCTGTAGAGTGAAGGCCACATCTCCAAGATCCAGATTGTCGTGTTTTTCCAAATGATTCGCAAGTTTTGTTGTTATTTCGTCGAGCGCGGTCTTTGTCCTTGCGGAAATTTTCAGCAATTGCCACCGGTTCGAAGGTGAACTTTTTTTGCTGTCCGGGGCTTCTTCGAGAATGATGTGCGCGTTGGTGCCGCCAACGCCGAGAGAACTCACTCCCGCAATCCTTTTTTCAGGATCGGTTTCCCAGTTTACGTAGCCGGTATTTATGTAAAACGGACTGTTTTCAAAATCGATTTTGGGGTTCGGTTTCTCAAAGTTGATGCTGGGTGGTATGGTTTTATGATGCAGGGAAAGCGCCGTTTTAATCAGCCCGGCGACGCCCGCGGCTGCATCCAAATGACCGATATTGCCTTTGAGAGAACCAATGGCACAAAACTGTTTCTTTTGCGTTTCCATTCGGAAAGCTTGGCTCAACGCCTCTATCTCAATCGGGTCTCCCAAGGCGGTGCCGGTGCCGTGTGTTTCTATGTAGGATATTCTTTCAGGATGCACCCCTGCATTAGCAAGGGCCATCGCTATCATGGCCGCCTGCCCTTTAACGCTGGGCGCCGTGAAACTGATTTTGTCGGAACCGTCATTATTCACGGCTGTCCCGCGAATGACGCTATATACAAAATCTCCGTCGTTAATCGCATCCTCCAGGCGCTTGAGCACGACAACACCTGCGCCGCAGCTAAACACCGTTCCGGTCGCGCTTGCATCAAAGGGACGGGTGTGTCCGTCAACTGAAAACATCTCTCCTTCCTGGTAAAGATACCCGCTATTCGGAGGACACGCCACAAATACACCGCCGGCCAGGGCCATATCGGATTGAAAACTCATTAGGTTATCATAAGCCTGACACACAGCCACCAGCGATGTTGAACATCCGGTATACAAACTGATGCTAGGCCCTGTGAGATTAAATTTAAATGACACACGGGTTGCCAAATAATCGGGTGCATTCCCTAATTCTGCCTGGTGGCGGCCGATGGATTCCAGAACATCCCGATTGGTCAAAACATTGTTGGGATAATAGGTGTTCAAGCCGGTGCCGGCAAAAACACCCACCAGGCCTTTGTATGATTCAGGATTATATCCTGCATTCTCAAAAGCTTCCCATGCGATTTCCATAAAAATCCGCTGTTGCGGATCCATGACCTCCGCTTCGCGTGGGGTCATTCCGAAAAATTTAGGATCAAACTCGTCAATCCCTTCAAAGATACCCCTGGCCTTGACATAGTTTGCGTTGGACTTGATCGATGGATCAATGCCGGGGTCCAGTTCGTTGTCATTAAAAAAAGTAATGGACTCCTTCCCCTGACAAAGGTTTCGCCACAGGTCATCAATATTTTTTGCACCCGGAAAGCGGACGGCAATGCCGATGATTGCTATTCCAGAGATGTCATTATCTGGGGATTTATCGTTCATGGTTTACTTATTTAGTCTTGTTTGTTTCATACGAGAAAGAGAAGCCTTGCGTCTTTGTGCTCGTTGCCGGATATCTTCATGGGAAGAGGAATGGTCAGCTTGCTTAGGTCCGGTCAGATACTCAGCCAACGACTTGATTTTGGGATATTCAAACATTTTTGTAACGGGCAGATCGATTGCCAATTCTTTGCTGATGATTTCGCTTGCCCGGACAATGAGCAGCGATGTGCCGCCCAGATAAAAGAAATTATCATGGATGCCCACCCTGTCGATATTCAACACCTGACTCCAGATCCTGCAGAGGGTTTGTTCCATATCGGTAGAAGGCGCAATATATCTTTCTTCCATCTCCGGACGAATCCGCGGCGGCGCGGGGAGTGCGGCCCTGTCGATCTTGCCGTTATGTGTCAGGGGCATGATCTCGATGTTGATATATACCGCAGGAACCGCGTAATCCGGCATTCTCTTCTCAACAAAGCGTCGAAGGGATTCCACGGCAGGCTTTTCACCCGGTCTCGGAACGATATACGCCGCGAGTTGCTTATTCCCGAAACGATCATCTATGGCAGTAACCGCGGATTGCCGGACCTGATCATGCTGATTTAAAACAGATTCAATCTCTGTAGGTTCAATGCGAACACCGTGAAGCTTGATCTGGTTGTCGACCCTGCCGATAAATTTCACGTTGCCGTCAGGCAGGAATTCTCCAAGGTCTCCTGTTTTATAAACAACATCTTCCCGATCCGTTACGAGGGGATTTTGCACAAAAGCAAGGCGATTCATCTCAGGTGCGTTATAATAACCTCTGGTTCTAAAATCCGTTTTGATGTGGATTTCTCCCATTGTCCCGACAGGGCATTCCTCTGCATTATTGATAATCATCACTTCCGTATCCGGAATCGGCCTGCCCAGCGGAACACTCCCGGATTCATACGAATCTATACCCTGATTGCCAACCCGGTAAAAAAGTTTCGCCAGCGTTGTTTCGGACGGTCCATAGAGATTGACCAGCTCAACAGTATTACCGATAGATTTTTTCCATCGTGCTGCATCATCCCAGTAAAATACCTCACCTGCGAGCAGTGCGTATTTCATATCCGGGAAAGCATTTCCGGGCGGATGATGACTTTCAAACTCCTGGGTAATAAGACGGAAGAGGGTGGGGATAATGTGCATTACAGTAATGCGGGACTCTCTAAGCCATTTTGCCAGTTTGCGGGGATTTGTCCTGGTTTCCTCGTCGGGAATGCAGATCGTTCCGCCTATCGATAAAGGGACAAAAATATCGCGAAGACTTACATCAAAGGTGACCGGCGAAAGCAGGCTGACCTTTTCTTGGTCATTCAGGTTAAACTCATTGACCTCCCACCGAATAAAATGAGTTAATCCTTTGTGGACGCCTAGTATGGCCTTCGGTTCGCCCGTGCTTCCGGACGTTGTAATAATGTAACAGCCGTCTTCAACTGCCACGAGATCAGGCGGGTTAATATCTGGATAATCAATGCCCTGAATTAATCTGGCGTCTTTGCGGCATCTCTCGATATCAAACCCCAGAGAATCATCCAGAATAAGAAGATAAACCGGATTAAGAGATTCATTGATCTGTTTTAATTTTTCCAGCAGATCATTTTTTAGGTGTTTGTCCGTAATAATAACGGACGGTCTTGTTTTCTCAAGAATGGAATCAAGGCGCGTAGCGGGGGTCTGGATATTCACGGGCATAAACACATTGCCAGATTTCATAATGCCTATCATGGCTGCAATGTAGCCGACAGAAGCCTGCAAATAGATTCCAGCGATGCTCTGATGGCCCAAATCAAGACGCTGCAGGGCATGTGCGATGCGATTTGCCTTTCTATTCAGCTCTGCGTAGGAGATATCGCCGGATGCAGCTGTAACGGCAATCTTTTCAGAAAATTTATCTGCTACGTCTTCAAAAATTCGATAGACGGTAATATTATCCACGGTTGATTTATTGGTTGTCCTATTTTTACATATCAGAAATACTATGAAAGACGAGCTGAATTACGTTTTGCGAGTGCCGTCGGACTACCATGTTTTCTGTTGTCAATAAATACATTCTGCTTCTTTCTACCATCATCGTTTCCGATGAATTTCATGCCCCCGCAGAGCAAATGTAGCGTATACATGAAACGCACTTTATTAAGTTTGCGTCTGATTTTATTTAAAGCAATCTTCTGTTCGTCAGTAACAATTTTTCCGATTTTTCCACAATATCCATAAACACAATTCATTGGCCTTTCAGGGTACGGCAGTTTACAGCCGTCAGAATCCAGATATGCGCAGTATTTTGTCATTCCATGCATGTTTATTTCAGATGGTCTAAAAGGAGATAAATAGTATCCCCACTGCCGATGTCCCCTAGTACCGCTGGCAACATAAGTGATGTGATCGAATACTGTAAAACGATCATGAAGCCCCCGACAGCAGTCTCCTGAACATGAAACACAGACTTTTTTGAAGTTATTAAAAAACTCCCCTGCTTCAAACGTCGCTTCCGACAAAAGAGGCATGTAGGATTTCAGCCTAGCAGCAGTTTTGGGTTTGATTTCCCATTTCATTGAGATGAACAATGGTTGCAGTATGAAATAAGCGATACATCTGAGGCAAATATTACAGCCGTTGTTATAATAATCACCGATCAAGCGCTTCATCTTCAATTTTTTCAGTCCGGTCTATTTGTTATAAAGAACCTTTTTCGCTGTCTGCGACATAAGGAAGCTTTGAAGATCCCCTCTAAGCTCTTTTCCTGTACTCCATGACCCAGAATGTCCTCTGGTAGATCCAATCGATTTTAAGATCTTCAACTGCTTCCGGCAGGTCCATCACAGGAGGTTTGTTCTCGAATACTTTCATACACATCAGTATATATTTCCCTAGCAGGGTTTTTTCTCGATCAGGAGCAAGTCCTTCATCCTCTATGACTATCTTGGCTCCTGCTTTTGCAACCCGATTGATTTCTTGCAATGCTCTTTTCTTATCTGAAAAATCATTGATGCCGCCCACACACAAGATAGCATCAAACGCATCGTCCTTATACGGCAGATATGTTGCATTACCGTGGACTAGCTCCGTCGGGGTGTTTCTATGCATCATTCTTTCACGCGCAATTTTGATACACACGGAGGAAATATCCAGTCCGTGGATTAAGCCTTTTTCCCCAATTACATCCGCAATAAATGGTAAGTTACCACCGTTTCCAACGCCAATTTCCAAAACAGACGCTCCTTCATGAATAGCCAACCTGTTAGCCCATTTTATTCTATCGGATGTTCCCTGAAAAGCTATCGACCATATGCCAAACCGGAAAGCTGTTGGACGATAGTCATATAAGGGGCGCTGGTCGTAGAAATTTTCGATCGAAAGCGTTGACTTATCCAGGTCCCTGGGAAATATTAGATTTGCATGCCCGTCTTTGATGTCAAAACATTCTCCACATGCTTGGCATTTAAGTATTCCTTGCATGATTTCATCGCCTGTCTGTTTGTTTATGTTGAGACCGAATTGACCCTTACAATTAGGACAGCGTAAGAAATTTATTGAATCTTCTCTCATTTTTTGCCTTGGTGTTACCGGAAAGTCTTTTGTCTAAATTATTGAGATTTGTTTTTTCCGAGACGATTGGAAATACTGAAGTATGTGCTTCGTATAACAGGGCCCAGCCTGGTCCGTTTGATTAAGTACCACAGTATATTTGACGTAGCCGCAACGATGATTATTCCTAATTCTGCAATGCTTACCAGAAGGGATTTCAAATGTTTCATTGTATTAACAGACGATTGGTAAAGATTATTTTCAAGCTACCTAGCCCTGTACGAAATATGCTTAAGCAGTTCAAGAAAACTCTGCAGTAAATCATAGCACCGCATGTATATCCGATATAACAGTTCTCAACTTGCCCGCTTCAGTTAATTTAATTTCATCGACTATTTGGATCTTGATTTTCATATCAGAAGAGAAAAATTCCTCTAATTCTTTAATAAATCGACTTTCCCAATCCTTATTGATTTTACATTTTAGAACCAGACGGACTTCCAAATTGTATTTGTCTTTTTGATAGACTTGAAACTGTTTCACTTCAGGCTTGTCGTGTGTCAAGTAATCTACAATGGACCCGTACACAATTTGGCCGTCCGGTCTCATTAACAGATCCTGGAATCGTCCCACAACTTCACGCAATGTTGGCATGGAACGGCCACAATTGCAGTTTTTTGTTTCATATATTGCGCAGTCTTCATTTTTATATCGAATGAATGGCATGGCATACTGATTTAATGAAGTAACAACTACTTCCCCGATATTGCCATTTTCAACCTGATTTCCTGCGTCATCAACTATCTCAAGATATCTGTCTTCGCTTACGTGATAACCACCTTGCGGGCAATGATAGGCGATGGAATAAATTTCCCACGAGCTGTAATGTTCCGCAATAGGGGCGGAGAAAACCTCAGCTATGGTATTTTTCTGTATTTCTGATAATTTCTCGCCCGATGTCTCGATTAATTTGGGCCTGATGCTAAAACGATTTTTATCCTTAATGTACTGGGCAAAAATATACAGGGCGGACGGGTAAGCCCTAAACATTGCCGGTTTCCATTTTTCGAGTATGGCGGCAAATGAATCCATGTTTTGCTCAGTGAGCGTGTGGGCATTGAGGTATCTATACCTTTTTATATAAGCTGCCAATCGATCTTTTTTCTTCCAACTGGGGAAGTCTTTGAGATTGCCCCATACCCATGCTCTTTTATCTCCGAATTTTACTCCGTACCAGCCGCGATGACGTGTTTCAATAGCTGCGCTCCACAGTGCTGTTGATTGGTCCATAAAGAAGTGCATCGGACGTCCCGTTGAACCGCCTGTCTTATCTTCAAAAACTTTTCCGTGATAGCCGGTGGCAACGAGGCTTTCCAGGTTATTGATGACATCATCCCTTGTCAGGAAAGGGAGAGCTTTAAAGTCTTTGAAGCTTTTGATGTCCTGGGGATGGATACCCTCTTGATGGTACCACTTTCCGTAAAAAGGGACATGCTCATAGGCATAGGCCACCAGGTTTTGGATCTTTTTGAGCTGTATCGCTTCAAGCTCTTCTCTGGATATCCACTGCGTGTGTTCCAGCTCACGCAGGTTTTGCCGGATGACATCCCCATCCGGAAAGAGATACATTCGTGCAAATCCGTAAAGTTCTGAATACAAGCTCTCTATCTCCTGTGCCGCTGCAATTAGTCGTCGTTTCTTTGCCTAAATGCCTATGACCGCGACAGCGCTATTTATCCCTGAAGTCTGAAGTGTTTTTATCTGATTTTCCTTCAAAAGGGCTGCTCCATAGGATATGTCCAACGCCTTTGCCTGAAGTAAAACATTTAATAGTTGATATCCTGTTTCCCAATATGCCCAATCGGTATCGATGTTCTTCGTTATAATCAAAAAGTATTTTGCGGCTGGAAATAAACCGATGATACTATTCCACGCGCTGGTGTCTGTTGTATTTATTTCCTTTAAGGAATGCGCAGGCCTGTTTTTCGACCAATTGATGTATTGGCTTGCCTGTTTGTTTGATATAACATAGATACTTGATATGTTCTGTTCACCGCGGTTAGTCGGGATCGTCAATCCCCACGGTTCTGATTTGTAATAATGCGGTGTTCTTCCCCTTGCCGCCCAAAGAAGTTGGCTCAAGGTTTGTTCTGAAAAGTTGTTGCGGCCGTCATGATGTGTTTGAAGACCGGCGAGTGTTTCCAGTAGCGAATTTTGACCGCTTCTTGCCGGGTCCGGCAGGTTTCCTTTAAGCCAGGTTTTGGGTCCTGACGGTGCCTGTGTGGTCCAGAAAGCTCCTTCATAAGATGGTTTCATGGGATCGAGCTTAATTCTTGTTGTTACATGATTATCGTCCGATGCAGCCGGCCGATTACTGCCAAAGCTTGAGAAAACCATGCCCACGCCCAAAGCCGAACAAACAAGCCCAATAGCCTGTTGCTGCATGCCGTTTTCGACCATCAACCAGCTTCTTGAAATTCCGGATGCCTGATTGTCAATTATGAACATCAGCATGTTTTGCTCATTTCTAATCTCTGTGCGGTAATCTGTGAAACGAGGTATCTTTGCATGCTTCATAATTTTCATGATTTGCTCGGATGTCAGCTTCCTGGTTTTATCAAACATGCCCCAGTGAAAATGCTGCGGGATGTCATCATAATCGCTTGTGCACCTTGAATTGAGAGCTGTTTCAATGGAAATTTTGGATCCTTCCTCAGGCAGAATTGCGATAGCACGCGCACTGTCCGGCTTAGGCCCAGTAGGCGGGTTGATACGATCTTTTATTTTATAATATAGCTTGCTAAAAAAAGTTGAATTTAGGAAAAATGTTCCCATAGAGCCGGCTCCTATGATGGTTATAAAGATAATATAAAGAAAATTCCTTCTGATCATGATCTTACATCTCAAAAAAACTCTAAAGCAGTTTACACAAATGCTAAAGTTTCGGCAGCCCCGAAAAAGATATTGGAGTTATGATGATTTTTCATTGGTAGGTTTTCGCTGATTTTGTTATCAAAAGTAATATACAGCAGTCTGGTGTTATAATCAGTGTGCTTGTCCTCAAGTGCAATAGCTGCAGCAAAGCCGTTAAAGATATTCAGGTCGGATATCAAGCTCTCCATGCCGATGCTTTTAGTAAAGACTGGCGACGAACAGTTGTTTTCGGCGTGAACATCAACTTGATTCAGCGGGAAAGATAATCCCACACCCATGGCCTTCAATAACGCTTCTTTTCTTGTCCAGTATCTAAAGAAGGTGTGCTTGCGGTTTTGTTCTTGTAGAGAACGGAATACCTTTTTTTCGTCAAAAGAGAAGAATCTTTCCACAATTTGATCCATGTCGGGCAGGTCATGAATTCTTTCTATGTCAATTCCGATTTCACCTTTTTCTCGGAAAGCACAAACGTAAATATTTTCAGAATTGGATATGTTGAAATGGATGGAGTTATTTTCATGAAACGTTTGCATGGCAGGTTTCCCATACCGGTTGGCATGAAATTCCTGATCATAAAAGTCGATGTCCAGATACATTCCTATCAAAGATCTCAGCATGAAATGGCCTTTGATATAGCGGTTTCTATGGGTTTCAAAACGAAACCGTCCGGCTTTTTTTGCTTCTGTTTCAGGGAGCGTCTGTACGGCTTCGAGGCAAGACAGGTTCCACTGATCGAGATCAACAATCCAGATGTGAGTTTCGTTATGAAGATTTTTATTATCTATTCGCGGTAAGTTCATTAGGTGATGTGAAAACAGAGAGTAAGAGATTTGCAAAGGTTCTCAACAGGCTTCATCTTTTAAAGCCGCATTGAGAGTGCTGAAGCCAGAGCTGTGGTGCGTTAATTCTATTCGTCAGAAATACCTTTTGTTGTCTCAATGTGCCCCAACGGTATCTGACGGAATAAAGACACCCACAATCCAAAAAATCAATTTAGTGTAGAACATTGCTCAATAATTTGCAAGACTTATCAGGAAACCGGTGTTTTTAGCCCATGTGCCTGTACAGTATTCTGCCGAGGCTTTCTAAAACCGGTATGGGCAGTTTTGAAAATACTTTATTAAATAAAGGGTTAATGCCTGAAGAGTCCGCTATGAAAACATTTTTCTGCACGTCATATCTGTAATAATAAATGGGGTGCGGATTGACTCCCCATCCTGCCTTAAACTGCATAAGCCCTTCATTTTCCTGTTCTGTCCGGCCGAAAGATAGTGTTTGAAATTTTTTTTCACAGCTCCACTTGAGAGCTTCCCACATGACCAGATTGCTAGCTCTAAGATGCTGATAAACCTTGTCGGAAGCACCATATTTGTAGATGACTTCCTCTCCGAAATGTAAATAAACATTGGCGGCAACAGCCTCGCCGTTGAATGTTGCAACTGCGATAAATCCCATGTTTCGGGAAATGACACAATCATACAAATGCTGAAAGAATTTATAAGGCTGGGGAGGCAGGCCGTGCGTCTTTCTGGTTAACGTGTTGAGACGGTAAAATTCTTTTACGGCTTTCAGTTCATGAGAGATATTGACTTCCACTTTTTCATTTTGTGCTTTTTTTATGTTGCGCCTGGTGGAATCCCGCAAATTCGAATATAGTTTTTGCTGCCCGCAGCGCAAATCCAGAATATGCCCGGTAAATATTTGTGATGGTTTTTCCGCCGACAGG
>PHBN01000243.1 GCA_002840635.1 Deltaproteobacteria bacterium HGW-Deltaproteobacteria-1 | reverse complement strand
TAATCCCCATCCTGATTTGCGGCAGGCCTGTATCAAGGGAATGAAGAATTCCTGCGGCTTGATGCTCAGGATTCCTCTGCCGATTTTTGGTGTTCGGGGCATGCGGTTTCTGGCCAAAAAAATCATCAAAAGTGAGGACAAGCTTGGTTTTCAGGAAGCATGCCGAAATCTGGCCGGTACAGTCCGCTGGGTGGAAGAGACCGGTACGGGCGGTGCGGGATTTCGGTACATGTATGCCGCTTTTATGCAGGAAGCATCCGAACTGTTCGGTTCAGAAGATCTTGCCCGGTTATCGCATGATATGACAACTATCGGTGATACCTGGCGAGAATTTTCCGTGATGTCCGCACGGATCATCAAGCAACGCAACAAAACTGAAGCAACCTTTGCCAATGCAGGTGGATTGATTTTGAAATGTGCGGACCTCGAAGAAGCATTTTTCAAAAATCTCCAGAAAGCCGTCAAAAAACTCAAAGCGTGAAAACACTTTGAATTTTCCCCTATTCGTCTTAACCGTTTCTTGATCAACCACCTCGACGCTGGCTGTCAGGGTAGGAAATGAACGTCATTATATAGCAGCAAGCTACGGAGAATTAACGCTCGTCCCGTGTGAACGGAGTTGAAAACAATACAGTGAACAGGTTTTGTTAGTGAAAAATTACTTTGCACTGTGCGGAAATTAGGATAAAAAGACAAAATCGTCAATCGGGTGAAAAGGATTCGGCCATGGAATTAGAAAAAGAAATCTTTAAGGACGGGATGCCGAAAGGGTATTACACGCAAGACGATAATGGGAAATATGTCCTTGAGACCAACCACTGCTGGTCGGAAGAAGTGTGCGTGGCCATGATTGTTTCTGAGGTACGGAACAATATCGAGAAGGCCAGAAAAGAGGTCCTTGCCGGTTTGAAAAGTCCGCTTTGTTATCATATGGAAGTACGGCAGATGGACCCGAAGTTTCTGGGCAAGGCAGCGGGCATAGCGGTATTTCGGGTCAGGAGGCATATGCGTCCCGAGATATTTGCCAAACTTAAATCCTCGGTTTTAGAACGTTATGCCGCCGCCCTGGCCGTTACCCTGAAAGACTTGAAAACCGTTCCGAACAGCTAAGCAGGGAAGGTTAAATTTTTTCATGACTACAGAACGCAAAGCCAATGGCAAACCCTTCGTCCATCATCATGCGGCGCATTGTGAAAGCGGTGTCACGTCAGCATTGCTTCGCGACAAAGGCATGGATATTTCCGAACCAATGGTTTTTGGCATCGGCAGCGGCATTTTTTTCGGCTATCTGCCGTTTATGAAACTGACAGGCCTGCCGATCAGCACCTTCCGGGCAGCACCGGGGTCCATATTTCGTAAGACGGCCAAAAGGTTGGGCGCAAAATTTATTACCAAAACGTTTCGTAATCCGCAAAAAGGCATGGATGAGCTGAAGCAGGTGCTTAAAACCGGACAGATCGTCGGTATGACAACAAACATGTATTGGCTTCCCTATATGTCTGAACGTTTCCGCTGGAATTTCTTGGGACACAACATCATCGCTTTACGTGAAAACGAAGGTGGTTTTCGCATCAGCGACCCGACGTATGAACATCCAATGGATTGCCCGGTGGCCGACCTGGAACGGGCGCGTTTTGCACCCGGTCCAGCAAACCCGCATGGTTATATGTATTATCTCAAATCTGTCAATCCTCGTCCTGATCTGCGGGATGCGTGCATCAAGGGGATGAAGACTTCCTGTTTCATGATGCTGAAAATCCCCATGCCGATTTTCGGTATCCGGGGTATGCGTTTTCTGGCTAAAAAAGTTATCAAAAGTCCGGACAAACTTGGTTTTCAGGAAGCCTGCCGGCAGCTCGTCGGTCTCATCCGCTGGGTGGAAGAGGTTGGCACGGGCGGCGGTGGATTTCGTTACATGTATGCTGCTTTTTTACAGGAAGCTGCCCAACTGTTCGGTTCGGATGAACTTGCTGATCTGTCAAAAGAAATGAATGCTATTGGCGATAGCTGGCGTGCATTTTCCGTGACGGCTGCACGTATTGTCAAACAAAGAAGTAAAGAGGAAGAGACCTTTGCCAAAGCGGGTGGATTGATGCTGATCTGTGCGGGACGTGAAGAGAATTTTTTTAATAATCTCGATAAAGTTGTCAGGAAGCTTAAGGCATGAACGCTCTGGACATTTCCTCGATAACATTCTGCTACGAGGGTGCGACTGTCTGCGCCTTGCAGAACGTCTCTCTGACTGTCACCGACGGCAGGATTCAGGCTCTCCTGGGGCCCAACGGAGCTGGAAAATCAACCCTGATGAGGATTGTCACAGGGCAGATGAGAGACTATTCGGGAGATGTGTCTGTCTACGGTACGAAAATGCCTGACCGCGGCGCTCTTTTGTCTATCGGGTATGCGCCGCAGCCCATATCGCTCTATACGTCACTTACCGCCCGCGAGAACCTTCGTTTCTTCGGAGCCATGGCAGGACTGTCGGACAAACAAATTGCATTGCGTTCGGAAATCGTGCTGGAACAGATCGGCCTTACCCATCATGCCGAAGAACAGATTGCGACGTATTCCGGAGGCATGCAAAGACGCTTGAATCTGGCGGCGGCGCTCCTGCATTCACCGAAGCTGTTGCTGCTCGATGAACCCACGGTGGGTGTGGATCCGCAAAGCCGCAATCATATTTATGATGCCCTGATGGAGCTGAATGCCGCGGGCATGACCATTCTGCTGTCCACG
>PHBN01000242.1 GCA_002840635.1 Deltaproteobacteria bacterium HGW-Deltaproteobacteria-1 | reverse complement strand
ACGAATGTCGTGTTCGAGCGGATCAATTCCGAAACTCTTGAGCGAGTTCAGGTAGAGTTCCTGGATATTGACGGGCGAAGGTTTCATGATCACCTGGTATTGGTAATAATGCTGAAGGCGATTGGGATTTTCGCCGTAACGACCGTCGGTGGGACGTCTCGACGGTTGAACATAAGCCACGTTCCACGGTTCCGGTCCCAGAGCGCGCAGGCAGGTGGCGGGGTGGAACGTTCCCGCTCCGACTTCCATGTCGTAAGGCTGCTGGATAACACAGCCCTGAGAGTGCCAGTATTGTTCGAGAGCAAAAATCAATTCCTGAAAAGTCACAGGGTCCTCCTTAAAAGCTTGCCGAAAATGAAGTGCCGGTCCTTCTGTTGAAGCCGTACATGCAATTTTACAAGCGGCTAACTATCACGAATGGCCGGAGGGGTCAATGCTAAAGGATGAAGGAAAGAGCCATTGGAAGGGACTTGAATCCGCTTGAACGATCGCTGCTGTTTGCCTGAAACATGAATTGTTTCTGCAGTTTTTTATTGACATGACGAGGCAACTTTTCTATGAATAACTTATTTGATAAATTCATCATATTCCAGTGAGCTTTCTAGGGCGTCAAGCAACACCACCTTGCAGCAAGCTGTCGAGATATGAAATGAACGTTATTATATCGCAGCAAGCTACGGAGAATTATCGCACGTCCCGCAGCAGCGGGATTAAAAATATATGCTGAACTTCACATTTCATAATCCCACAAAAGTATTCTTTGGCCAGGACACAATCCGTCAGATTACCGGCGAAATTCCGAAAGACTATCGGGTGATGATCACCTTCGGCGGAGGCAGCGCCAGGCAAAACGGTGCTCTTGATGAGGTGCAAACCGCCCTTCAGGGGTATGATGTTACCTTGTTTGGCGGCATCGAACCGAACCCGGAATATGAAACGCTCATCAAAGGCGTGATGATTGCCCGTGAAAAGAAAATCAATTATCTGCTGGCTGTCGGTGGAGGATCGGTCATTGATGGAACGAAGTTCATGGCCGCCGCCATTCCTTTCAGCGGGGCCCCGTTTCTTTTGTTGGAAAACAAAGGGTCTGACATCCACCGGGCGTTGCCGGTCGGTGCCGTGGTGACGCTGTCGGCAAGCGGTTCGGAAATGAACAACCGCGCCATCATCAGCCGCAGAAATTTAATGGTGAAACGCGCTGTCATGAATCCTTTCCTATTCCCGCGGTTCGCCGTGCTGGATCCCACAAAAACCTATACCATGCCTGCCCGGCAGATCGGCAACGGTGTGGTGGATACGTTTGCTCATGTTCTTGAGCAGTATATGACTTATCCGGTCGGAGGCGCCGTCCAGGACCGGCTGGCTGAAGGGCTGCTCCACGTTTTGATTGAAGAAGGACCGAAAGCGCTGACCGATCCTGAAAATTACGACGTTCGCTCCAACCTCATGTGGGCGGCGACACTCGGGCTGAATGGACTCATCGGTGCGGGCGTTCCGCAGGACTGGGCTGCACACCGTTTCGGGTATGAATTGACGGTCCTGTATGGATTGGATCATGCCCGCACGCTGTCTGTCCTGGTGCCGGCCATGCTTCAGGTTCGTGCGAGAGGCAAACGGCAAAAACTGCTGCAGTATGCCGCGCGCATCTGGGGCATTACTTCAGGCAGTAAAGAGGAACGCATTGAAGGCGCGATTAACAAGACAAAAATGTTTTTTGAATTCATGGGGCTGCCGACCCGTTTCAACGCCTGTGATATGACGAATGTCGATATTGACCGGATCATCCGAATGCTTGAGGAGCACGGGATGGTCAACCTTGGGGAAAACAATGACGTTACCCTGGAGATGATGCGGAAAATCCTGGAACTCTGTTTATAAGGAAAGCGAGCGATCTGATCACCCGGCAGAAAGATTTTTTATGTATAATATTCTGCCCGAAATCGGTTTAATCCTTTTGCTTTTACAAACAGAAGAAATTCCATAAGAGGGTAGTGAACATCATTCCATTGTGCTGCTCGGTTACCATCGAGGCGCCCGGGCACTGATTGAAAAAATGTAAGACACGGCGCTGGATCTTTTAAAGAAAATCATGGTGATTGATTTTAATCTGGAAGTCCTCAAGGAACTACGGGGCCGGAGTGTGAAGGGGGTGTTCGGTGATATCAGCAGCATGGATACGCTGGATCATGCCCATGTCGCTAAAGCCGAGATCATTTTCTCAACAATTCCCGATATGCTGCTTAAAAAAACCAGTAACCTGTCCCTTGTAAAAACATGCCGGACGTTAGCCCCTAATACGGTGATTGTCGCCCCTGCTGATTTAACAGAACAGATGGAAAAATTGAAAAAAAAAGACGCCAATGACGTTTTGCTGCCGAATTCATTGATTGGTGGAAACCTGGCGTGGATAATTTTTGACAGATATGGTATGATTAATTAAAGAAAGAATAAATAATTGAAATCAGCTGTCGGGACGTGTCTATTAAGCATGCAATTGTTCCATCTGTAATGTAACTTCAAGGCAAAAAAATAGTAAAAAAAAGTTAAAAATACCATTGACATCCTTTCTGCGATTGGTTATAGTTTTCAGCAACAAGTGGCGAAATGCCGGCGGAAATTTTAATAAAGTTTTTTGGTAGTTCGGGGATGAACGACTTTCTGAAGAGGAGGGTCGATTTAAATTTGAAAGCAAGAAAAGGAGAGAGACGATGAAAAAAATTATTTCATTAGTTGTAAT
>PHBN01000241.1 GCA_002840635.1 Deltaproteobacteria bacterium HGW-Deltaproteobacteria-1 | reverse complement strand
TTCGCGATCTGGAACGGAAACTGATCGGAGAAGCATTAACCATTGCCCCGAACAAATCAGAAGCCATTAAAATGCTGGGCATCAGCAGGAGAACCTTTTATCTGAAACTGAAAGAATACGGGTTGGATAGACATTAAGCAGAACTGGAACGACTTATGCAACAAAATGAAATAATTCGACTCGGGACCCTACGACCATATGACCATGAATAACAATCGGGCATCGGCAGACAAATCTTCCAGGAAAAATGACACGCAGGTTACCATTGTGGAAGTGTCTCCGCGGGACGGTCTGCCGCCGCGCGATGATAACGCAAATCGATGAGATCCTGATCCTGCTTTCGGCAAGTGACACATTCAATAAACTGAACATTGGCAGGACGCTGAAAGAAAGCCTCAATAAAATGCTTCCTTCCATATTGGACACGGCGGCAAAAAACTCCCGCAGTGTCCGAGTATATGTGATGACTGCCTTCGGCTGTCCTTACACCGGTAAAATCAGCATAGAGGATATCGTACAGTTGCTGTTAAAACTCAGTTACATGGGAGCATCCGAAGTTGTACTGGTCGATTCCACCGGAATGGCAAATCCCAGGTCGGTTCAATCGACGCTTCGCATCCTGCTGGATTTGCAGCTTGATATCAATCTGGCCGTTCATTTTCACAACACGAGAGGAGCGGCGATTGCCAACTGCGTAGCCGCCTATGATGCGGGCGTCCGAATTTTTGATACGTCCCTGGGCGGGATGAGTGCAACGCCTTACGGGGTGAGCGAATTGGATATCGGCTGCTGGAATGTGCCAACGGAAGATCTGGTTCATCTGTTTGAAGAAATGGGCGTAAAAACGGGAGTTGATCTTGAAAAGCTTCTGGATTGTGTTCGTCTGGCGGAACAGATGGCCGGGATGCACCTTCCGGGTCATCTGTTGCGGGCAGGTAGGTCATCTCAGATAGTCGGGATACCGAAGCATCTGGAGCGGCATCAAATTATGGATAAAAAAATAGGGGGGGTTTTAAAAACCGCCTCTATGCTTATATTCAAATCTGCAGATGTTTATTTTGTATACACTTTACAGTTTCAATCCTTTCTTGATCTTTTCGAGCATGGCCTTTTCAGCCTTATTGTATGGTCCGTCCACCAGGCAGAGCCTGCGGGCGATGCTGAGGGCCTCCAATCGGTCGTCCTTGTCCTTGATCAGGACCGATAGGGTATTGAGGGCTTTGTCCTCGTCAGCCTGAAGGATTGAGACCTGCTCGTGCATGATCTTTTTAAATTGCAATGGCCTCAGTTTGCTCAATACCTTGTGGGTCCTGGCAATTTCGCCGCCGATTTCAAAATGCCGCCTTTTAACATGCTGGCCGATTTTGGCAATTGCCATATACACACGGATTAAACCTGCGGCCGGACCTCCCTCTTCCAGGGCGAGCATGCGCTTGTCGTAATCGGCGCGCTCATATTCCGGCAGCTCTTTGGACGGTTCTTCCGGTGCGGGGGGGAATAAGCGCCTGAGCCAATCATTGCCGTAGATTTGTTTAAACAGCTGTTCCTGACTCAGGTCACGATAGTCGCGATAAATATTAAGAACATTTTCGATGTATTCGGAAATAGATTTCTCCATGGCTGTAAAGGGGTTGTCAGCCGCCGCGGGTTTTCGGTTTTGCCGCGTGATCGATGCGATATTTTTAAGCGGACGCATCATAGGATTGATATCGGCAAACAGATAACGCTGGAGGCGGAGCGGATGCAGATAACGGATTACCTCTGCGGAAAGTTCCGTGGTCCAGAATTTTACCCAGGGACGCTCGAGCAGCTGATAGGCGTTGTCGTTGACTTCGGATACTTTTGACACCACGCTGAAATCGGTTTCGTCCGTTGTTCCGTCATCATAGGTGGCAATATCGGCAAAGGTCCGCGGTGCAAAATGACTGTTGAATTTTCCGTTTATGACATCGCCTTCGATCACCATTTCATAAAGCCCCGGGCTTAAGAAATCAATCATGTCAAAATTGCCGATAATCTCGTTGTGTTCTTTTTTAGCGACGGATCCCGCAACAAAAATTCCCAGATGGCCGATGTTTTTATGGACAATGTAGACGATGACCTGCCCGTGCCTTTTGATGTCTTCCACGGAGGAATATACGCGGGGAATCCAGTTGAGCGCCTGCTGGGTAGGGGTGATGTTGTCACCCTGCGACGCAAAGACAATAATCGGGCTTTCGATATTCTTGAGACTGATTTTCTGACCTTCCCGCAGCTCAAGCTGTCCCTGTTCCAGTTTATTGCCGACAAAAAGGTTTCGGACGATATAGTGAATTTCATCGGTGTTCATCATGAAGAAACCGCCCCACCATTTTTCAAAGTTAAGATAGCGTTCCTCTTCTGTATCCAATTGCGAATAAACATTATACTGCTTGGTCCACAACGTATTTGCCGGATTGAGCCGCTCCATGTTCAAAACCAGGTTGGCGCCGTCAAAAACACCGTTGCCAAGATCGCTGAGAAAGGAATTGAGCCAGACGCCGCCTAAAAGACCGCCTTTGTAGCGCATGGGATTGACTCCTTCTACGCCACTCCAGTAGGATAAGGGTGCACCATTGAGCACCAGTGGCCCCGCAATATCGGGCCGGTCCGCGCATGCCAGCGCCGCTGCCCAGCCCGCCTGACAGTTCCCCATGATGGCCGGCGCGTCGGCGTGAGGATGTAATTCTACGACCTTCTCAATGAACTTTTCGATGGCTTCAATCACATCGGCCATGGTCTGTCCGGGGATAGGGTCAGTATAAAAGAGGATAAAATAAACCGGGTGGCCGTGTTCGAGTGCCATGCCGATTTCCGAATCACGCTTGGAACCGCCAATGCCGGGACCATGACCTGCACGGGGATCAATGATTATGATCGGACGCTTGGGTCTTGTCGGCCTTTCCCTGTTTTTATTCCGGCGATCGTTGACAGCCGTTTGGATATCGACACGGCGGCGGTCGGAAATTCTGACCAGCGCATAATTGGCGGGCCGCTCGAAATTCTTGGCGTTAAGGATCATTTC
>PHBN01000240.1 GCA_002840635.1 Deltaproteobacteria bacterium HGW-Deltaproteobacteria-1 | reverse complement strand
TTCCCTGGAGATGCTTGGCCAGGGACGAAAATTGGCCGACCGGCGCAAGACTGCACTTACAGCGTGTGTGCTGGGACACAAGGTCGAACACATTGCAAAGGAAGCCATTTCTTTCGGGGCTGATCGCGTATTTTGGATAGATGACGAAAGCGTAGCGGCTTATCGAACGGCACCCTATGCCAGTGCGCTGATTCATCTTGTCCGGGAATACAAACCGGAGATATTCCTCCTGGGCGCGAGCTCGCGCGGCCGCGATCTTGCCGGTTCGATCGCCTCCATTCTTTACACGGGACTTACCGCGGATTGCACCGGTCTGGATATTGATTCGGAGTCCGGTCTGTTATTGCAGACCCGTCCGGCTTTTGGCGGCAACATCATGGCGATCATTATCTGCCCCAATCATCGGCCGCAGATGGCCACCGTGCGTCATCGGGTGTTCGAAATGCCGGTTGCCGACCCCCGCCGTCAGGGACAGGTGATCGCGGTCAAAGCCGCTCTCAGTCATGAGGAAATAACAACGCAGGTTGTGGATTTTATCCTGGAAAAAGATGCAGTTAATCTGGCCGACGCCCGCGTTATCGTGGCGGGAGGGCACGGCGTGGGCGGGCCTAATGGTTTCGAGACGCTGCGTAAACTGGCTGACGTATTGGGCGGTGCAGTGGGATCATCTCGTTCGGCTGTGGATGCGGGGTGGATCTCTTATGCCCATCAGGTAGGCCAGACCGGCCGCACGGTGAGGCCAGACCTGTATATTGCCTGCGGTATTTCCGGCCAGATCCAGCACCTTGCCGGCATGAAAACATCCAGGGTCATTGTGGCCATCAATACAAATCCCGATGCGCCAATATTCACGGTTGCCAATTATGGAATCGTGGGTGACCTGTTCCAGGTTGTTCCGGCATTGACGGAACAATTTAAAAAGAAACTTCATAAGTGACAGGAACTGAAGAGTGTATCTTATGGCTGATAGGATGAGCATTAAAACAGAATCCTGACTCTAGAAACATTCAGAGGTGTGAGTATGAAAGAAGATATAAAGACCGCAAGAACACTCGATTGTTTGGGATTGTATTGTCCCGAGCCGCTGTTCCAGACACGGGAGAATATTGACCAAATCAAGCCGGGCGAGATTCTGGAAGTTATCACGGACGACCCGGCGGCGGAAGAGGATCTCAAGAGGTTTGCCAAACGGACGGGACACGAGATAGTGTCCTTCGAAAAGAACGACATGCAAATGAGATTCCTGATTAAAAGGATTGAGTGACGTCACGCAAATGTCACAACGAATCAGAAAAGGAGATAAACGTTATGAGCGAGAAGAAATTTATCCTGTATGTTCAGACAAGTGATGCGCCCGAACGGCAATACTCACCTCTGGTTCTGGCTCAAACAGCCAAGGCGATGGATATCGATGCCAGAGTCTACTACCTGGGCATGGGTCTCAAGATCCTGCTGCCCGGCGCGGCTGAGGCGATCAAGATGGGGTCGTTTCCCACCGTGAAAGAGATGATGGACAAGGCCATGAAGATGGGTGTTGAATTTTTCGTCTGTGAGGCCTCCAAGCAGATGCTGGGCTGGGAAAAGGTCACGCTTATCCCTGGCATCAAGATTGTCGGTGCGGGAACGCTCAATGACTTCGCACTTGATGCGGGCGCCGCCATGTGGTTTTGAAGGGGAGCAGGGAGGATAGAATGCCAGCACAGGTTTATCTGGATTACCAGTCAGCGAAGCCGGTTGATCCCCGGGTCGTCGATACAATGCGACCCTGGTTCACTGAGAACTTTGGCAACCCCAGTTCGCTGCACCAGGACGGCGACGAGGCCACGGATGCAACATCGCCAAGGCGCTGGAGAAACAGGGATTCAAGGTCAGCAGGGTGGGGGTTGACCAGTACGGCCGGGTGAGTGTTGAGAAGCTCCGCCGAAAGGTAATCGATGCGACAATCCTCGTAAGCATCGGGTGGGCTTCGAGCGAGATCGGCACCATCCAGCCCATGCAGGAGATCGCGGATGCGCTCCACGGTCGGGGAATCGCTCTTCATAGCGACGCAGTTGCCGCCGAGGGCCTCGTGTCGATCGACATGCGCAAAGTGCCCGTTGATCTGCTGACGTTCTCGTCAAACGACATTTATGGTCCCAAAGGCATCGGTGCGCTGTATATCAGGAAAAGTATAAACATCGCGCCCATCATGCCCGGTGGCGGTCAGGAGAGGGGATTGAGGTCCGGTTCTGAAAACATGCCGGCCATCGTGGGCATGGCTGCCGCAGCGGAGATTTTGGCCTCGGAAATGCCGCAAGAAGTGTCGAGGCTTGCGCAATACCGCGACCGGCTCATCGAAGGCGTGCTCGACCTGATTCCCCGATCGCATCTCAACGGCCACCCCAGAGAGAGGCTCCCCAACAACGCTCACTTTCGATTCGAGGGCATCGAGGGCGAGTCTTTGCTGCTGTCTTTGAAGGACAAGGGCATTGCGGTTTCAACGGGCTCCGCATGTTCGTCGAAGACGCTCGAACCCTCACATACGCTTATCTCCTGCGGACTCCTTCACGAAGAGGCACACGGCTCGCTGGAGTTCACCTTTGGCAGGTGGAGCAAATCCACAGACGTAGATCGCGTGCTCGAGGTGCTGCCGTCGCAATCCGCGCAATGTGGGCACCCTGGAGGGTCCTGATGTGGCGGTGGGCAAGGTAGGCAATCCCGTCTGCGGCGACCTGATGTATATGTATATTCGCGTCAAAGATGATCGCATTGCGGACATTAAATTCCAGACTTTCGGTTGCGGTTCAGCCATTGCCACGTCGAGCATGACGACCGAGCTTGTCCTGGGCATGACCCTGGATGAGGCGATGAAGGTCACCCGTACTGATGTCGCCGACGCGCTTCAGGGACTGCCGCCGATCAAGATGCATTGCTCCAACCTCGCCGCGGATGCGCTTCATGACGCCATCAAGTCGTGGCGTGAAGGTCGTCGCGGGGAAACGCCGGAGCCCCCCAAAGTCGGCGAATTTGGTTCCTCCTGTGGAATACCCGTTTCATCGCCACCCGCCATTGAAGGGGCGGATGTCCTTTTAGGAAAGGGTGTCTACCGTAAAGTCGAAGATCCCAAGTCATTTGCCGATAAGAGGGTCTTGATCATTGACAGGGGAAAACCCTCCGTCGACATTGCGCTCGATCTGACCAAGCACACCGGCAGAGTCATCTTCATGTCGCCGACGAAAGAACCCTCTTCCAAGGATGACCCGCGCACCGGGCTCAAGCGGTCGGATGTGAAGGTCATCTATGAAGCCGAACCCCTTGCTGTCCTGGGTGAGGGGGAGGTAGAGAAGGTCCGTGTTCACGACCTCAATGAAAACGATGAGTATGATTTGTATGTCGATGCGCTGGTAGTCCTCGAACAGGCCGGCAATTGAAATCATTGTCAGTGAGAATAAAGGAGGTATCTGTCATGTTTGTGGTTATAATTAATTTCCCGCCGATCAAAGAGGGAAAGGATGCTGAGTTTCAGGAATGGTTTTCCTGGTCAAATACAGAGTTTGCAAACCAGAAAGGCTTTATCAGCCGGAAACTTTTAAAACCACTGAAAGGTGGCACCTATGCTGCTGTTGTCGAACACGAGAGTTACGAAACCTTTATGGCTATGCACACAAGCCCTGCTCATGATGAAGCAGGCAAGAAGGTTGCCCCTCTATTTGACGGTAATCCAGCTCCCAGGTTTTACAACGTAGTCGTTGAGTGAACATTCAGTGGTGGGACGACCGGGAATTAAGAAATCATGAAGAAAAGATGAAACAATAATCCAGCCTTAAAGGAAAAAATGCATGGGGAAAAACGAACAGGGCACAAATCTAACCTTCGGGAGTATTTACCTACTGAATCCCCTGATATCTTCTACCATGTTTATTTTACGAACCTCACTTTATATTACTTTAAAAATAATTTGCATGAGAAACCCATCATGAAGGCAATTATTTTTAATGTATGAGGGCTGCTATGACCGAAAAAATTCGCATTCTTATATTAGAAGATGTGGCAAGCGATGCGGCTTTGATGGAAGATGAGCTGCAAAACGCCAATCTTAACTTTGTTTCGCATGTCGTTTCCAACAGGAAAGATTATTTAGCTCAATTAGAGCATTTTTCTCCTGACATTATTCTTTCCGATTATAATTTACCTCAATATGATGGCGTAAAAGCTTTACATGATGTCCGATCAAGGTTTCCTGATATCCCCTTTATTCTGGTGACCGGGGCCATTGGTGAAAATGTGGCTATAGAGGTTTTTAGAAACGGCGCAAATGACTATGTTATGAAAAATTGTCTCCAGAGACTTGAACCAGCAGTTCAAAGAGCCCTAGAAGAAGCAAGAGAAATCAAGGCACGCAAAGAGGCGGAGTCAGCCCTGCGCCAGGCGCATGATGAGCTGGAAATGCAGGTCAGGCTGAGAACCTCCCAATTGCAAATTGAAATTGAAGAGAGGAAAAAGACGGAGGAATCACTTCGTGAAGCAATGGGCAGAATAAAAACGCTAAGTGGTCTTTTGCCTATTTGTGCGTCCTGTAAAAAGATACGTGATAACGATGGCGCCTGGGTACAGATTGAATCCTACATAAAAAATAATTCCGACGCGGATTTCACTCATGGTGTATGCCCGGAATGCGCAGTCAAATTGTATCCGAATTTATTTCTTAACAAGTAATAGAACATAAACATTTACAGTACGGACCAGGAGGTTTCCCTATGAAAAAGCAGGATTAGAAGGCTCTCTCTTATTCAGGAGAACTCAGCATAAAGAGGTTTGTTTTGGAACAGCGGAAATTGACTATCCCGGCTGTTGAGCCGTTCAAGCTTGAATTTACCATCTGGGCTCTCCGCAGACGCAAAACAAATATTGTTGACTGGTGGGACGAGGAAACGTATTCCCGGGTTCTTGTTTTTGATGATCAGCCGGTCCGAATGATTATTACTCAAGAAGGAACAAACCGCGCTCCGAATCTTGGCCTAACGTTAATCAGTCAAAAAGGACTCAGTTTTTCAACGCAAACAGAGGCCCTCCTGATCGTCGGAAAGATGCTTGGATTAACCATCGATTTACACCCCTTCTACAAACTTGCTGCAGGAAATGAGCTTCTCCGTGACCTTGTGAGAGTATTTCGCGGGGTCAAGCCGCCTTGCTTTCCAAGTCTTTTTGAAGCGCTGGTCAATTCCATTTCTTGTCAGCAAGTGACACTCGATGTAGGGATTTTAATGATGAACCGGTTAGCCAAAAGATTTGGAGTCAAATTTGAAATTAAAGGAGTGGTTCAATATGCTTTTCCCAGACCGGAAGATTTAGAAAATGCCACTGAAGCGGATATAAAAGATCTAGGCTATAGTGCACAGAAAGCC
>PHBN01000239.1:817-3587 GCA_002840635.1 Deltaproteobacteria bacterium HGW-Deltaproteobacteria-1 | reverse complement strand
GAGATGAATGAATACCAGATCAGGTCCGCCAGGATATGTCCGGCAAAGAAAAAAGCTATGCCCCAGACGCCAAACTGCCATGAATAAAGAATATACCCCAGACCGATTGTTGCCCACCAGATAATCCAGTAAGGATTCGAGACGCTCATTAATATGCCGCTGATCATCGGATGTTTCAGCTGTTTTTGCTTTCCTTCCCACGACAGGGTCAGTGTTGGCAGCCCCCGAAACATTCCGAAGGCCATCCAGAGCAGGATGGCTGCACCGCTTAGAGCTACGGCCACAAATACAACCGGTAACTGAAAGAACGGTGCGAGACCCGCAAGGAGAGCGATGACAAGCGCCAGCTCCAGAACGGCGTGTCCGGCAATCATCAGCGGCCCGGCGAAAAAACCCCGCTGAGAGGTTTCACTGATCGTCGCGGTCAAGAGCGGCCCCGGCATTAAAGCGCCGGAGAGTGCAATGATAAAGGAAGAAACAAAAATAGTGAACAGGGTTGCCATCATAACCGCTATGTAATTAATCCACGCGAATCAACATCGCGTCGCCCTGGGCGTGGCCCGAGCAGATGCCGCAGACCCCCCAGCCACCGCCTCGTCGCTTCAGTTCATACCCCAGCGTCATGGCGATTCGGGCTCCGGTTGCTCCGATGGGGTGTCCATAGGCGACCGCCCCGCCGTTAATGTTCACCTTTTTAAACATGTCTTCTTTTGTCATTCCCAAAATGGAGCGGCAGCTGACCAGTGCCACTGCGGCGAAGGCCTCGTTGATTTCTATCACATCCATCTGATCGAGAGTCATGTCGTTTTGTTCCAGAATCTTTTTGATGGCCAGTCCCGGTACGGTCGCGATATCTTTGGTCGGTTGCGATACCTCAGCATAATCCACAATGGTGAAGATAGGCTTCAGGCCCAGCTCGTCGGCTTTTTCCCGGCTCATCAACAGGCATACATCCCCGCCGTCATTGACGCCCGGGGCATTCCCTGCCGTGACGCTGCCCGGCTCACCGGTGACAGTGCTTTTATGGCCAAAAACCGGCGGAAGTTTGGCGAGGCCTTCCAATGTTGTCTCCGGCCTTGGCCCTTCGTCCTTATCCATGACGAATACTTTCTTGCCCTGTTTGACTTCCACGGGGAATATTTCGGCATCGATCTTGCCTTCGTTCATTGCGCGGACGGCGTTCATCTGGGAATTGAGCGCCCACTCGTCCTGCTCTGCCCTTGTAAAGCCGAACTCATCGGCTACTTCCGAGCCGTGAATGGCCATGTGGCGGTTATAGAAGGCGTCCCACAAACCGTCATACACCATCGAATCCACAACACGGCGATCAGGCAGGCCCATTTTTGCGCCCCAGCGCATCTCCGGCAGAACAAAGGGACAGTTGCTCATGCTTTCCTGCCCGCCCGCTATGCAGATCTCGGCGCGGCCGAGCAGAATCATCTGGAATGCAAGGTCAATCGTCTTGATGCCGGATGAGCAGACCTTGTTTACGGTAATGGAAGGCACGGATTCGGGCACACCGGCCAGAATGGTTGCCTGACGTCCTGGGATCTGGCCGCATCCGGCGGGAACCACCTGCCCCATGAAAATATAGTCGACATCTGCTGGATTCACTTTGCCTTCGGTGCGGCGCAAAACTTCTTTAATCGCCATTGCGCCCAGCTCCATGGCTGTGAAATCTTTCAGCGCGCCGCCGGAACGGCCGTAGGGTGTCCGGCAGGCTTCCACGCATACGACCTCGCGAAATTTTTTATGGGGATTCTTCATGGCCCTCCCCATGGTTGAGTAATCAGGTTTTCTCTCACCAAACTTGCTGATGGGAGCATTTTTATAAATTTCAGATTTTTTTCTATCCAGTTTTTGCGGCACTTTTGACATAATGATATATTCCCCCTTATATGACAGTCAATATGCGTACAGTATTCTTTTGATAATAGTTCAAGAATGCGTTTTTCTTGCACATCCGTTTCATTTAGTCAACCATTTTGAGGTAAAAATGACACTGGCCATAGTAAAGCCAACAACGCCATCCCTTCATTCCAAAAGAAACTTAAACAATTTGACGAAAGATGATTATTCAGATAGAAAATTCCTACAAATCTGATGAAAAAGAAAACATTGCGATCACTTCATGAATAAAGATTTAGCATACCGAATTATATTGCTGCTTGTGTTGATTGGCCTTGGCGTCTTTCTTTTTGTCCATTTTGACCTGTATCTTTTTTTTACAGACAAAAATAAACTCATCAGCTTTATTAAAACGTCGCGTTATGACCAATTTGTTTTCATCGCGATACAGATCATTCAAGTGGTCGTTGCGGTCATTCCGGGAGAAATCAGTGGTTTTATCGGCGGTTACCTGTATGGCCCTTTGTGGGGAACAATTTATTCCACTATTGGTCTGACGCTGGGCTCCTGGCTGGCCTTTATGCTGGCACGCTTTTTTGGAGAGCCGCTTCTGGAAAAGGTGGTCAAGAAAGAGGTTTTTGAAAAATTCGATCATTTCATGGAACACAAGGGTCTGCTTGTTTCTTTCCTGCTCTTTTTGATTCCCGGTTTTCCCAAAGATTATTTATGCTACATCATGGGCGTCAGCCGAATCCCGACGCTGACATTCATCATTATTTCCACCATCGGCCGCTTTTTCGGCACGGCAATGCTGTCCATAAGCGGCAACATTGCCCGTAAAGAACAGTATCCGCTTTTAGCCGTTGTCGTTGTCGCGGCTATCATTGTGTCCTTACTTGCCTGGCGGTATCATGATAAAATT
>PHBN01000239.1:0-780 GCA_002840635.1 Deltaproteobacteria bacterium HGW-Deltaproteobacteria-1 | reverse complement strand
ATTGCCTGGGCGCATGGCTATCCGATTCGCCTGTTTCACTTTGTGCTGGTCGTCATCGGGGTTACCGTTAATCACTTTGGTCTCAATCTGGTGGACGATGTTCTCGATTACCGCCACGCTGTTGATTTGCAAAAAGGTGAAGAAAAGAACTTTTTCACCGGCGGGAGCGGTGTCCTGCCTGAAGGACTGCTCAAAGACACTCAAATGCTGAAAGCGGCTGCTCTGTTTTTTAGCATGACGGTGATCATCGGCGTTTACCTGACCTATACCAGCGGCTGGCCCGTTCTGGTACTGGGGCTTTTCGGCATGCTCTCTTCTATTTTCTACACCGTACCCCCCGTCCGTTTTGGATACCGCGGGTTCGGCGAACTGGGACTTCTCGTCAATTTTGGTCCGGTCATTGTGCTGGGTTCATACTATGTTCAGGCGCAAACGCTGGCCCTTGAACCGCTGATCGCATCGCTGGTGCCTGGTTTTATGATGTGGTCGATGATTATCATCAACGAAATTCCCGATTTCGAAACAGACCGGCGCGGCGGGAAATGGAACCTGGTTGCCCGTTTCGGAAGGCAAACGGGCGCCGTTTTATACGGGGCCGGCCTGGCCATCGCTTACGCTGTTCTCACAATCGCCGGCTTTGCGCGGGTTTTGTCACCTTTTGTTCTTTTGGGCCTTGTCAGTCTGCCTCTTGCCGTAAAATCTTTTGTCGTCATGAAGCGCCACCTGATGGACCCCCTGGCAATGGCCCCGGCCAACCTGGCAATGATTAAGGTCCACGGC
>PHBN01000008.1 GCA_002840635.1 Deltaproteobacteria bacterium HGW-Deltaproteobacteria-1 | reverse complement strand
AATAAACGGCCGGGGGTCCCGGTAGTTCATGCTGCGCGCGCCGTAAGGGCAGCCGGCCATGCAGAGCCGGCATCCGATGCAGCGGTGGTAGTCCATCATAACAATGCCGTCGGGTCTCCGGAAGGTGGCCTTTGTGGGACAGACCCGGACGCAGGGCGGATTTTCGCAGTGGTTGCATAAGACGGGCAGGCGAATCTTCTGAAGGGTTTGCCCCTGGTAGCGATGATTTTCACCGGGAAACACCGCAGCAAGAGATTCAGTCCAAATCCATTTAACCTCGTCTTTGGGATTGCCGAAATTGGGCACATTATGAACCGCGTGGCAGGCGGCCGTGCATTCCATACAGCCCTCCGGGCATTTTGCCGGTTCCACCACCATGGCCCAGCGTTGGGCCGTAAGTGCTTTTGCGGGCGTGAAATCCTGACCCGGGATCCGCATGGTCTCTTTGGCCCAAAGAGGGTTCAGAATCGAAGGCGTGATCAGTGTGAGGGCGGAGGCCCCGGCGATTTTTAAAAAGTCTCGGCGGTTTGGGATCATTTTTTCACCTCACCCGGAATCACGTGGCAATTATAGCAGGAGGGCTTGGCGTCCACGTAGTTATGGCAGCGGTCGCAGAACTGTTCCTTGTTCGAGTGGCACTGGAGGCAGGTTCCGGTCAGACTCTTCTCAAACGTCCGTCCATCCTTGGCTTTATAGAGCCTGACGCCTTCACGGACGGCCTCATCGCGCCAGGCGTTTAAAAACTTCATATGGCTGGCTCGCATGAACGCTGTATCCTCCACACAACGCTTTACCGTCAGCGCATTAATGACAGGCGTATCGAGGCTCAGCACGGGCGGAGGCATCGAGCGTCCTTTGCCGTACCAAAAAGGGAAGGTGATCGCGAGAACAAAAATCACCAGTCCCAGTATGATTAAGCCCCATTTTTTATTTTTCATCTTTTCTATTTCCCGATGTAAAAACCCAAGTCGTCATTCCATACAAATCCATCCACTATTCACTATCCGCTATCCACTAATCTCATCCCCTCGCAGGTCTGTCGTCCGTTCTTTTTCACCCGTCATGACCAGGGCGTTGCCCAGAAGTTCGTGAACGCCCATAACGGAAACGCCCGGGACCCAATAGTCCATAAGAGTGGTCAGTGTCGCCCGGTCGATGGCGCAGATGCAGCCCAGGCGGTTCACACCGTGTTTTTTAACAACGTCCCGAACGGCCATGGCCCGCGGCATTCCGCCGCGCATCCGCATCTCCATGTTTTCATCGTTGCCCAGCCCCGCCCCTGCACCACAGCAGAAGGTCTTCTCACGAATCGTATCTTCGGCCATCTCAAAGAAATGGTTGCAGGCATTCTTGATGATGTAGCGCGGCTCTTCAAAAAGCCCCATGGCCCGCGCCGGATTGCACGAATCATGAAAAGTCAGACGGATATGATCATTTCTCCGTGGATCTAATTTCAACATCCCGTTTGCGATCAGGTCTGCCGTGAATTCGGTTATGTGAACCATCTTCGTTGCCCGTGCGTTTTCAAAGCGTGTCCCCGTGATCGGCGATACGGGCTCCTCAAGAAAATCTGCCGGACCGTTCATCGTGTCCATATACTGGTGAATCACCCGCCACATATGGCCGCACTCGCCGCCCAGGATCCACTTGACGCCGAGTCGTTTGGCTTCAGCATAAATCTTGGCGTTAAGGCGCTTGATCATGTCGTGGGACGCAAAGAGGCCGAAATTGCCTCCTTCCGACAAAGTAGTCGGCGGACGGCGTGACGAAAAGAATGTCGGCACCTTTTTTATTGAGGGGAACGTCCACCCGAACGCCCGTGCGGTCTTCGATATCGTCGGTCATAAACTCCAGCATATCCTTGATCCCACCGGGTTGGATGCCGAGGTGGTTGCCCGTCCGGAAGCAGTTCGCTGCGGGTTCCAAAACCCAGTTGATGTTGCAGCCCACCAGATTGAGCAGCTCACGGCCCATCATGGTGATTTCCGCCTGATCGATGCCATAGGGGCAGAAGACGGAACAACGCCGGCACTCCGTGCATTGGTAAAAGTAGTAGAACCATTCCTTCAAGACGTCGACGGTCAGGTCCCGTGCACCGGCCAGTTTTCCGAAGCGTTTGCCCGACGTCGTGAAGTAGCGGCGGTAGACGGAGCGCAAGAGTTCGGCACGCAGCACCGGCATATTTTTCGGATCGCCGGAACCGATATAAAAGTGGCACTTGTCCGCGCAAGCGCCGCAGCGGACACAGATGTCCATAAACAACCGGAAGGAACGGTATTTTCCCAAGCGGTCCCGCATACCTTCGATAATGATCTCTTTCCAGTTTTCAGGAAGCTTCCAGTCTTCGTCCGTGGGCTGCCAGGCCCGGGGATTGGGCAGATCAAGGCTCGCCAGATTCTTTCCGGCAGCGCTGTAGCTCCAGGTTCCCGGACGGAAGTCGACAGGCGTCTTCATCCACTCGGATGCAGGCGGTGCGTAAGCAATGTTTATCAGGTCATCCGGTTTGGGTATCTTGGCAAACGACATGGCTACTCCTTTTCCACCGGCAGGCCGACGGCCTTCATCTTATCACGAAACTCGTCTTCATATTCCGCATAGGTGTGCACCTTCACAGGGGCGTTCCAGGGATTGACATGCCGCAGGCTCCGGTTGTTGTTCGCCATGTTGCGCATCGGGCTCATAAAAATCCCGCCCGCATGCGCCAGTTTGCTGAATGGCAGCCAGGCGATCAAAAAAAAGACAAAGCAGAGGTGCATGGAAAAGAGAACGCCGATACCTTCAGGAACAACAGGTGCAAAGGTAATCCAGCTCATCGTCAGGGTTTTGAGCGCGTTGAGATCGGCGGGGAAAAAGTGTCGCATCAAAAGCCCTGTGACGGCCACACCTGCAATTAGCAACAGTGCAAAGTAATCGGTAAACAGCGAAATGTAGCGCAGTTGCGGAATGATCACGCGGCGCAGGAAGAGAAACGTGAACCCCGCCAGAAGCGCGACGTCGCTCAGGTAGAGCGCGGGAACGCCGATTTCCAGAAATCCGTCCAGTGCGGAAAGCATGCCGACGCATGGGATGACCGGTTCGGTGAAAAAGCGCAAATGCCGGAGCACGATGATCAATAGTGAAACATGAAACAGCAGGCCGAAAAACCAAAGCCATTTGGCGCCGTCGTAAACGGGCCGCCCGCCGATAATCTTCACGTCTGTATTCCTGAACAAAGACCGGAAAAGAAAAATCTCCTGCACCATTCTTGCGATTACGCCCAGGGCGCCGGCGGGATTTTCCACCGGATTGGCTTTGATCCATGGCAATGATTTTTCCTGACCGCACGTGGTGGGGATACGGAAAGGTACGGGAGTTCTTCCCCACGTTATAATTCGATGCGCAAATCCCGCAAGCAAGATCACAAAAACAACATAGGGGATAATGCCGGTCAGTATAAAGACCATAGCCGGACTCATGGCAATCCCCAAAGCCAGCAGGATGATGATGAAAATTGTAATAACGGATATCAAAAGTATCATCATAAATTTCATTTTCCTGCTGTCATTCCCATGACGGTTTATCGCCGAAATGGACAATCGGTTTTTTCATGCCATCCAGAGCGTTGACAATCAGTTCGACCAAGCCTCCATAAAAGAGATTACTGCGTTCCTCGGCATGGTAGTAGTTAAGGATATCGCGGACGGCTCCTTTGCAGTTCGAACAGGGGGCACAGACATATTTCGGAGCTTCCCGGGGCTCATCATGGAAGGCTTCCAGAATCTGCAGAAATTTTTTGCGGCTGCTAACCAGATTTCGCCATTCGGCAAAATTATATCCTGACATGATAGCGAAACCTGAACCACCCCCACAGCAATAGTTTTCGACCCCATGCGGCGTCATTTCCCGGAATTGCGGCGCTATTTTTCTTAAAATTCGTCTTTGCGGTTCGACGATGCCCATCAGCCGCACCATGTTACAGGGATCATGCAGTGTGACAGGAAAATTGTTTTTGCCGGGATCAAATTTTAACTTTCCACTCATCACAATATCTTCCAGCGTGACCATTGCCGACTCCCGGGGGATATTGAGATCACCCGTCAGTAGTCGGTCGGCAATGACACTCAGTGCTTTATGCGCGTGCCCGCATTCGCCGATGACAATTTTTTTGACTTTAAGCTGTCTGGCAATATCTGCGTGCCTGACGGCAACTCGTGAAAATTGAACGTCATCGTACCAGAGACCATAGTTGACAGCGTCATATCCGGCTGCTTCGGACGACATCGTCCAGGAAATTCCAGCCGCCTGGAAAATTATGGCAAAGGCTCCGACATTTTCCGGCCAGGCGAGCATTTCACCGGCGTTATGGAGCAGGAGAATATCCGCGCCTTCGACATCCCAGGGGATTTCAATCTTGTAACCCGTGATTTCCTCCATTTCTTCCTGGATGAATTCAACGCTGTCTTTCGCTGCCGGGGGGGGCATTCCGGTTGTTGAACCAACCCGAAGTTGCTGTACTGAACCTTTGTCATGAATCTCTTTGGGGGCGATGCCCATTTCCTGCGAAAAGAGCTTGCGGATTTCATGATTGATCAGTCCGTTATCGACCCCTATGGGGCATACCATGGCACAGCGCCGGCAAAGCGTGCAGCGATAAGATAATTCGGCCAGGCGGGCAACGGTTGCCCAGTTCAGATCGATATCACCGGTTAACTTGGCCGTGATCTTTCCGCCGGGTTTTAAATATTTCCGATATATACGACGCAACACCTCCGACCGGAAGATAGGCCGGTAAATCTCCTTCCGGCCACTCATCTCATAGACGGGGCACGCATCGGAGCAGGTCTGGCATCGTGTACAATGTTCCATCGAAAGCAGCAGAGGTTGTAAAAAAGTCCAGTTGTTTTCTTTCTCAAAAAGTTTTTTCAGACCCGAGAGAAACTGGCGGACCAGAGCTTCTTCTTCCTCTGTACTTGCAGGTCTGGGAATGCCGATGGCCACGGTGTCGTCCAGGGAAGATTCAACATTTTTAATCTTTTCTGGTTTCAAAGGCAGCAACACTGTCTGATTGAAATCTTCATAAGGAGGCGGCAGGGGCGTAAGCTCGCCCGGCTCAATGTGACACAGGCGGTCGGACGCATTTGCGATATCGGATGGTTTCAGAGATGTCTTCATTTCGTCTCCCTGGGAACTGAGGACACAATATCTTTCCAGGACTTTTTTTGTCCGTCCGCTTCAACGTGTTTTGCCTGCCAGGTCGGCTTTAGTTCGAGATTCTTTATGACGGCGGCTTCAATCCGTCCGCCCCGGCTGTTTGGAACATCATCCCATTTGACATTGTGGTAAAGGAAAAACTTCATGAACATGTGAGACATGTGCGTCATCGGAATATAGGCAATTAGAAGCGATCCCAGCATGATGGTTGAGGCCCCGCAGATGCTTTGACCTGGCACGTAGGCAGTTCTGGAAGTGCCTGCTGTCAGAAGGCCGAGAATATAATCCCTGGCTCCGTTCAGAAAAGGATCGGCGGACAAGGAGGTCAGCAATGCGGAAAGGAAAAAAAGGAGAATAAATATGATATTGATGTAGTCAGTGACTGTCGAATATGATCTTAATGCCCGGTCGATCAACCGCTTCATGAGCATTCCCAGACTGCCGACGGTTCCCGCAATCATTCCGATCCAGCCAACAACAATGATCAGCCCGGAAAGCAACGTTTCAACCATACCGCCCGCGGCAAATACTGAAGATTCCCATAGTGTAAAAAAGGCCTGGACCAATAAAAGCACAAAAATGACAAGCATTAAATACAATCCCAAATGAAAAGGGAAGGATATGTACCAGAGACTTCTGTTTTCCTTCCACAAGCCTCTGAGGAACAGGATTTCCGGTACCATGTATTTGAGTTCGTTCAGACAAGAGGTTTCATATTTATTTTTCCACCAATCCACTTTTTCCATGTAAGACCCACCATAAAAAGCCCTTTCGGCTGTTTCATGCTGGACCGGGTAGATTTCCCATCGGACATGCAGCGGAAGAGTGAACTGTCTGTATATCAGATACACGCTAGCCAGCGTGAACACAGCGATGCAAAAATATGTGAAAATATAAAATCCCATAGGATGATTCACCTGGTCACCTGACCACCGGTGACCGACAGTTCGTTTTTTCGCAAGGCTTCTCTGATGTGGCAGCTATGCTCCTCTATCAAAGAAGGGGTATGGGGTATCCAATCAGACGCAACCTGTTGGTTTCGAAAGTCCCGCCAGCTTGCAGGCGCCTTTCGCCGGACCGGTCGGAAAAAGCTCATAGAGTTTTTTCATATCAATGCCGTTATCTTTGCAGACCTTGCGTACCATGGGAGCGATACCGAACTGCTGGAAATAATTGCGCAGGTAGTTGATGATTTTCCAGTGCTCTTCCGTAAGCGTTCCATCGATATCCTCAGTGTGTGCATAAGCCTGGGCAAATTCTTCGTTCCACTTGTCGAGCTCCTGAAGAAATCCGTCTTCATCCACTTCGTATGTTTTACCTGCTAATTCAATTTGTGGCATTTCCAAAACCTCCTCATTATTTAATCGAAATAATTTTTATAAACCCATCCGCTTATCCGGCGTGTCATCAGACCTGTCCATGAAAAAAACGGGGGGTTGATTTAACTTTGTATGGTGATACTGTCCGGCGCTGTCAATAAGAGCATCGGCCCACTCGGGTGTGCCCAGCGCATGCAGATGCGTGAAACCCGCCAGAATATTTTTCCGGCACAGGCCTTCTCTTTGACCGTCCATCCCGGTCCCACGCTCAACGCGATAGGCCGTGTGGGTTTCATGATTGTTTTGAGAAAGGATCCTGCAGTAATGGAATTCATGACCGGTGATCGTCTGACCGATGGGGAAAAACGGATTTTCCTGATCCACGGTCAGGGTGGTATATCCATGTCCCTGCGGCCGTTTCTCCATGCCGAACTTTACCGGCAGCGCGCCGACCATCGGATATTGCTTGTCGCCGATGGTCAGAGATTCACCCAGATAGATGAAGCCGCCGCACTCGGCGTAAATCGGGAGACCCGCTTCGGCTGCCTCCCTGAGCGACAGGCGGAAGGATTCGTTTGCAGAAAGCGATCCGGCCTGGGTTTCGGGAAATCCGCCACCGATATACAAGGCATCGACAGACGGCAGGACTTTGTCATGAAGAGCGCTGATCAGGATGACTCTGGCGCCCCGGTCGGTCAGTGCTTCAATATTTTCCTGATAATAAAACTGAAACGCCGTGTCTTTGATGACGCCGATGGTAATCGGCTCTTCCGGCATCTTACCGGACCGGATCGGATCGGGCAACGCATCGATACTCCAGGGTGATGCGCTTTGAGCAACCTCAAGGAGGCCGGGAATGTCCAGATAGTCGCGGGCGATGGCCCCTGCCTTTTCGAGGGCCTGATGGAGACGGTCGGATTCCTCAGGCGGGATCAATCCCAGGTGTCGCTGGACAAAAGGCAGGTCCGATAACCGCGGTACAGTTCCGTAAACGGGAAGACCGGTATATTCTTCAATGGACTGCCGGATAACGGAGGCATGGCGTTTGCCGTTCACACGGCTTAAGATGACACCCCGGATATCGACGGAGGGATCAAGGTTCCTGCAACCCAGGACCATTGCCGCTGCCGTTCTGGTGACCTTGTCGCAATCAACAATCAGAATAACCGGCGCACAAAGGAGTTTGGCCAGCTCAGCCGTGCTGAATTCACCTGCTGCGTTGACACCGTCAAAGAGTCCGCGATTGCCTTCAATGATAGAAACAGCACCTAAGGCGGTATGACGTGAAAAAGAACGGGCGACCTGGTCTTGGCCCATGAGATAGGTGTCCAGATTGTAGCAGGGACCGGATGCCGCCTGGGCAAGCCAGGCGGCATCAATATAATCCGGTCCCTTTTTGAAGGGGGTGACCGCTATGCCCTGTTGGCGCAAAGCCACGGTCATTGCCACAGAGAGGGTTGTTTTTCCCGCGCCGCCCCGGAGGGCGGCCATAATCAGACGTGGACAGGGTCGGTTCATGCTTCATTACCTGATTAAGAACAGGGTTCTTCCTTCGGGAAGAATTCAGCCAGGATAAGGTACGTTGAGCTTCCGCTTGACCAGTATTTCAAAACTTCCTCATCAAGAAGTTCTTTCACGGCATCTTGAATAGCGTGACGGTCTTCGTCGGGCAGCCATTTGGTGACGTCCCGAATGTAAAACATCTTCTTGTCACCCTTTGATTTTTCATGAAAGAGTTCGACGATGTGTTTTTTCAGGTTCTCACTCATGTTCACCCCCATTTAAACTGCGTCGATGTCCGGAATGTTTCCGTGGCCATGTCAAAATCATCGATATGCTTGTCCGTAAACGGAATACCTGTCAGCGTGAAGAACCTCTCCCAGCCGACGCGTTCGATCCACTCGCCGACGCGTTCATGCTTGCGGGCGTGGTTTGCATAAACTTCAATGATGTTTTTGACTGCGTCAACAACCTCCGGCCAGCGCGGCGGGTTATTGGGAAGAAAGGGAATGGCCAGCTTGGAAAATTTGGGAGCGCTTCTGGCGTTGGAGACCTTTCCTCCGACCCAAATTGATATCCCGTCGTTTTCGGGGTCGGCAATGGGCATGGCCGGACAAACCGTGTAGCAGTTACCGCAATACATGCACTTCTCCGGATTGACGGTAACGGTTTTGTTTTTCATATCACCCCGGATGGCACCCGTAGGGCAGGAGGCCACCGTGGACGGTATTTCGCAAACGTTCGGAACCCGCGCGTTGTCGGGTATCGGCACGGTGCGATGGATCCCGAGAATGGCAATGTCGGAGCAGTGTACGGCACCGCACATGTTCAGACAACAGGCCAGGGCGATCCGGACATGGTTGGGTAATGTTGCCGTCACAAAGTAATCGTAAATCTCATCCATTAAAGCCTTGACGGGCCCTGAAGCATCCGTCGCCGGCGTGTGGCAGTGCACCCATCCCTGCGTATGCACGATATTCGATATGGCGTGTCCGGTGCCGCCGACAGGGTAATTGCGTGTGGCCAATTCGGCAATGAGGGGCTCGACTTTATCCTTATCATCCAGAAGAAACTCGATATTGTGGCGACTGGTAAAGCGCAGGTACCCGTCACAGTATTTGTCCGCCATATCGCAGATTTCCCGGATGTGATCAGTTGAAATCAGCCGCGGAGAACCGGCACGGATGGTATAGAGCGCTTCTCCCGATTCCGCGATGTGCATGAGCACACCCGGTTTGAGAATTTCGTGATAACGCCATTTCCCGTAATTTCTCTGAATGACAGGCGGAAGCATGGTCTTATAATCAGGGGGTCCGATATCTGTTTTAGCCATCTTACTTCACCTCCTTTTTGATTTCCTCGGGCCAGAAAAACACGTAGGGATTGGTCCGCGGCGCCTTAACCATCTGCGGAACGGCAGGCAGACCCACAGCCCGCAGGAATACTCTCATGCCCAGGCGCTTGATCAGTTCTCCGAGTCTCTCTCGCGACTTGGCGTTTTCATCCCACCAGTCCTGGATGCGCTCAATAAGGTCTTTAAGTTCTGTGTACGGTGGTTCCAGTTTCATGAACGGCACGATGACCCAGGAAAGAAGGGCTCCCTGTAAGATGGGCGCTTTACCACCGATGAGAATAGTCGCACCTTTTTCCTTGCCCGGCCGCAGGGCCTTCGGCATGAGATTGATGCAGTGCATGCAGCGGTTGCAATCCTCGTTGTATATCTTCAGTTCTTTCCCATTCCATTCCATGCACCGGGTCGGGCAGAGATCGCAGACTTCCTTCTGGATGTCGATGGTTGGTGCATAGGCAAGAACTTCATTCTGATCGATTTGAATGTCTCCTTTCCAGGTCCCGATGATGGATAAGTCGGAACGGGCAATGGAAGCCACGCAGTCGTTGGAACAGGCAGCAACCTTAATCTTGAATTTGTACGGGAACATGGGGCGATGGATCTTGTCCTGATAGCTCATGGTGATGTTATAGCAAACATCCAGGCTGTCGATGCAGGCCCATTCACATCGTCCCGGTCCGACACAGGCAGAAGGCGTGCGCAAGGCAGATCCGGAGCCGCCGAGATCAAAACCGGCGTCGGAAAGGTCGTCAAAACAGGACTGCAGGTGTTCGGTTCTTGTCCCCAGCAAAATGGCATCACCTGTTGAGCCGTGCATGTTGGTGAGTCCGCTCCCGTGCTTGTCCCAGACATCGCAGAGATTACGCAGAGCATCTGTCTTGTAAAACCAGCCTGTGGGGTGATTGACCCTCAGAGTGTGGAAAGCCTGAACATTCGGGAAGAGGTCGGGCCGGTCTGAGTAGCGACCGATAACACCGGATCCGTAGCCCTTGACGCCGACAATGCCTCCATGTTTCCAATGGCCGATCTTGTCTTTATAGGATAGTTCCAACTGATCAAGGAGATCCCTGGCCATGGGATTCTTTTCTGCCGCCTGCTTCATTTCTTTGACGAAACTTGGCCATTTCCCGGTTTCCAGTTCGTCTAGCAAGGGTGTTTTTGATTCCGCCATGATTTACCTCCTTTTCTAATCAATTATAACGTCTGATATCATCAGAATGAGTCATTAAAATTGAACACCTACTTTTATTTGAATAGTACTCAGTTTTATAAATATGTCAAGATTTTTTTAATGATCCGTCCGTGATTATGGTCAGCCTTGCGAAGCCACTCATTTGCCGTTTGTTCCTCCGGCTGGTTTACATCGCGAAGTCACGTTTCTTCAGGTTATTTGCAGAACCGTTATATCTTTGACCAGTAATCCACAAACACAACAGTGGACAAGAAAATTCCCAGGGGTACATTGACAAGAACCCCAACGGAAAAAGCCCAGAAAGGTCTCATGCCGAAGGTGAGCATTTCAGCAAAGCGGGTGGAAAGGCCGATGCAGAGAAAGCAGAGCACGAAACACCACGTCCGGAGATTTTTGATAGGCCCTATGACAGTCTTGCTGAATACACTGTCAAACCAGTTCGATTGGGCAGAAAGTTGCTTTAATGCCTTGGTCTGATCAGGGTTGGTTGCCACGCCGGTTAAGGTTTTGAGTTCTTCGTCAGTCATGATGCCCTTAAAGCTCATGGTTTTCCCGACAGAGTCAATCGTCAGACGATCGGCAAATTGCGGCGGTACCTGGTATTGAGAAAAATCAGCCTTGTATTCCTTACCCTTGATCTTGTCAGTCCAGTTGGCTTTTCCGACATAATTGGCCGGTACCATGGTGCCAACAATGCTCACAAGAATGGAGGCCGCTAAAAATCCAATGACAAACTTGGGGAATCTATCCCAGATGATCCGGGGACCGACGGTGGTCTTCTTCTCTCCCTCTTCAGCCTTCTCCCAGAACGTGACGGCAACAATAGCCAGAATAAGGCACCAGATGCCGATCCAGATATCCCGGCCAATAACTTTCATTAGAGTAAAGGCCTGAATAGGTGCGTCTCCGAAACGGGTGCCCAGTTCAGCGACAACAGCAAAACCGGCGGCATCGGCAAACTCGGAAGTGCCGACGATGGCGCCGGCAACACCGGGAGATACCGTGTCCGGAACAAGTTGCTTTAGAGCTAAGGTCAGGCAGAATATCATGATGATGGCCCAGACGGTGACCACGGCAATGGAGATGGAAACATGTTCGTTTTTGGCCTTAACAGCACCGCCGACGGCAATGGATGCGGAAACGCCGCAAATGGCGCCGCCTGCCCCCAAGACAGCCCCGAACTGGGGTTCCAGTTTAAAAATCCTGGTGGCGGCTAAGTAAATGGTAAGCCAGGTGACCACGGATACAATGCTCGCCTGGAGCAGTGCAATGGGACCTGCTTTGACGATAATGGTGAAAGGCAGGGTAGCTCCCAGAAGGACGATACCGGTTTTGACATAATATTCCGTGCGTAGCGATGTCTTCATCCATGCGGGTATTTTAATAACGTTAGAGATAAGCAGTCCGACAAGCAGGGCCAGCAAAGGCGCCTCTACGTTCCAATCATTCATGAATTTCGTCCCGGCCACATAAAAGATGATCAGTGCGCCGACAAACAGGATGATGAAGCCGGCAATAAATTCTTTTAATTTATGTCCCATAAGCCACATAGAGAAGCAGAACACCGCACCGAGGACTAAAAAGATGGTAAGATACCCGCCGGCATTCTTTGCCAAGTCTGTCATGATAGCAGCAAAACCGGTGATTTTACTTGGTAGAACGGCCCAGCCCTTAATGGATGTGCCCATCCAAAAAGCAACGATGGCAACAAGAACAAGGCCAAGGCCCAGCCAGACCGACCACCAATCCTCCGTTTTCCAAAGTTTCTCAAACTTCATTGCTGTTACTCCTTTCTAGACCATATTAATGATGTCTTAAAAGAGTGGGTGTTTAGACCCGGGTTAAAAGTTGTGAAACATGATAGAAACGTCAACCTGTAAATAACGGCAATATGGAAAGAATTACAGAGCAGGAAAAGAATAATATCAGCATCTTGTGAAGATGCATTCATATTATTATATAAGAGCCTATTTGAAATAACAAGCTGATTTATTTTGTTGTGAGTATTGCTGTATGGTGCCACGCAACCGGTTTAATGACAGAGACAGAGCATATTAACAGGATTATTTTCAGTTGGATAAGACAATTAAATGCGTTATAGTTTTATCACGTTTTCGAATGAAAAATGATGAAAAAGGCCATGCGTGTCCATAAGCTCTCACGAATACAAAGTAATAACGGGAAGACACTGTGCCCTTCTTTGGGACGAATCCTTCCTTTGGGGGCTGATGGCTAGACGGGCACTGATGGAAGCGGGATTGCCTTTCGACCTCATCAGGTCGGATGATATCAGGGCGGGAATTCTTCCCCGTTACGCGATGCTCTTTGTTCCGGGCGGTTGGGCGTCCGCTAAACTCCGTTCTCTGGGAGAGACAGGACAGGCCGAAGTTCGTTCGTTTGTGGCAAACGGCGGCAGTTATCTGGGCATTTGCGGCGGCGCAGGACTCGCGACTCAAAACGATATTGGTCTGTTGTCCGTTTCGCGGAAGTCCACTCGGGAGAGGGTCCCCAGTTTCAGTGGGCCCGTCCGCCTGTCGCTTTTTCCGCATGCCATCTGGGAGAACATAGCATCACCCGTCTTTTCTGCCTGGTGGCCCTTTCAGTTCCATGTCGCACCGAAAAATGAAATTAGCGTTCTTGCCGTGTATGAAGAGGCGCAGGCAGATGCGATGAGCTCCGATATCAAGGTTAGCGATGGGCAGATCAGCGGCTGGCCTGAGTTAGAAAAACGCTATGGGATATTTTTAGACCCCCGGCGCCTGAAAGGTGAACCGGCTGTTGTGGAGGGACGTTTTGGACCGGGCAAGGTGATTCTATCCCTGATCCACTTCGATACGCCGCACGATCGTAACGGTGCCGCCGTTTTGCGCAATCTCTGGCGATATCTAATACCTGATTCCGAATGGCAAATTAACAAAAGCAGCCCATCAAAAAAAAACCGGCTTATGGCGGATGATTGTCCGGAATGTGCTAAAACGCTTGCGGAGATTGAGTCTGCCGTTGCCGGCTTGATTGCCCTGGGCGAACATTATTCCCTCTGGTATTGGCGCAATCCCTGGTTCCTTCAATGGCAGCGGGGTATCAGGGGCATGGAATATTCTACCCTGGCAGTGATGATCGGCGACATAGCAGCACGTCTTCGCCTTGATAGCTCGGTACGGTATGAAACGGGGAAATCTCTGCCTGAATTCTATGGTCAGTCCTCGTTGCACGAGGATCTGTCGACCATCAGGGAACTGCTCATCCCATTTGTGGAGAAAGCACAAATACTTCTTGGCCGGGAAAAAGAATTTCTGACAACGGCCTCTCTTTCACCCGTGAAATGTTCCAATGAGGAAATCAAATGTTTGAGGCAGGAACTCCTTGGTCCCTCCATCAGTCACGGAGGAAAGTTTAAAGAGCTCATCGATGCCGTGGATCGACTTCTTTATAAGCTTATCAAAGTCTGTCGATAGACCACCACTGGATTATCTACGGCCAAATTTTTTTAGGGAACGCATATGTGTTTGATCATTGGTTCAGCAAATGCCACTGTGACCGTTTCCGTCTTGACTTTCCATTCTCATAAGAGTATTTTTCAGTTGTAGTTTCTCTTGTTATCTCAGTAACCTCATCAGCCTAACCCTCAACTTTCTGGAGCCCATTGTGAAAAGGATTCATCAGGAATTGCCCCTTATTTGGCTTGCACGGAGATTATCATAACCCTGTGAGAGCCTCCTAAAAAAAATAGGAGAATCATATGAAAAAAATGATCCTGAGGGGACAATCAACGTATGACGGGGCTGGCGTTAAGTTGAAACGTATTTTCGCGCATGATCACACGGAACTTACCGACCCGTTCTTGCTCCTCGACCATTTTGGTTCAGATAATCCAGACGATTATATAAAAGGCTTTCCCTGGCATCCTCATCGCGGAATTGAGACAGTGACCTATATGCTCGGCGGAACGGTGGATCACGGCGACAATATGGGTAATTCGGGTACGATCGGGACGGGGGACATTCAATGGATGACCGCAGGCGGTGGTGTCCTTCATCAGGAGATGCCGAAGTCTGCGAAAGGAATGATGCACGGGTTGCAGCTGTGGGTAAATCTGCCGGCAAAAAATAAGATGATGAAGCCGCGCTACAGGGGAATACTTGAAAAAGATGTTCCGGTTGTCAAGATACCCGGCGGAGAGGTACGGGTCATAGCCGGTGTTTACGATAATGTGACCGGCCCCGTGCAGGAACTGGTTGTAGATGTTGAATACCTTGATGTCCGGTTGAAGAAAGGAATTTCCTTATCCCACGCGGTTAAGAAAGGATTCACCAGCTTTTGTTACCTTATTGATGGAACAGGCGAGTTCGATGAATCAAAGCTTGAAAAAGCGCAGCTGGTTTTGTTTATGGAAGCCGGAAGCATTGAAGTAAAGGCGATTGAAGATATTCATTATATATTTGTTACCGGCAGAAAGCTCAAAGAACCAATTGCCTGGGGCGGCCCAATCGTTATGAATACCAGGGAAGAGCTTGAGACGGCATTCAGAGAGCTTGACGAAGGTACGTTTATCAGGAAAAATTAGAAATCAATCCGCAGGAAAGTTTATTTAGTCAAAAATGAAACAAAACAGTCCTGAAAAAAAGGCCCAAATTGTTTATTTCTCCCATGGCGGAGGCCCATTGCCAATTCTCGGAGACGCAAGTCATCAAGCAATGGTGGATTTCATGCTGCAGCTTCCATCTCAAATTAGAAAACCGGATGTAATCCTCGTCATCAGCGCACATTGGGAAGAAAGCACAGCGACACTGTTAGGCGCACACACCCCTCCCATGCTCTATGATTATTATGGCTTCCCCGATGAAGCTTATGAAATCACCTACCCGGCACCTGGAAGTCCCGCTCTTGCGAACAGACTCTCCGAATTACTGCATAAAGGTAATATACCTGCTCACATCAATTCCGAGCGGGGATTTGACCACGGCTTGTTTATCCCGCTGAAACTGATGTACCCTCAAGCTGATATTCCCTCACTTCAACTTTCGCTGTTACGCGGTCTTAAACCATCCGCGCATATTGACTTGGGTAAAGCGTTGCGCGAATTGATGCAGGAGAATATCCTGGTGATCGGATCCGGATTTTCGTTCCACAACATGAGCGCGTTTTCCTGGCAAGGAATTGACGCGCCTGATCCAGCCAATGATGCCTTTCAAAATTGGCTGATCGAGGTATGCACTGGCCCAATGCCCCAGTCCGAGCGTGAACAACTCCTGATCAAGTGGGAGAAAGCACCTTCCGCACATTACTGTCACCCCCGTGAGGAGCATTTGTTGCCGCTACATGTGTGTGTCGGTATGGTGGACAAGCCGGCTGAAGTGATATTTGATGACCACATCCTGGGCAAGCGCGCGCTTGCATTTTTATGGTAAAGTGATGAACAGCGAGATTGTTCCATTTTATTCAGTTGATCAAACACAAATCAATAAAATATTTATTTATATGGTTTGTTTCTTGTAAGGTGGATGATGCAAGAAGTGACCATTTCCGAAAATTAAACATCGATAATTGATTTATTTAGCGATGTTCTTTTTGAAAGTGAGGATTTAAGATTCTTCACAGATGTACTTTCTTTCAAGTAGTAATCAATATTTCATGATTATTATTGAATTGACTTGTCCAGTGATTCTGCTTATGCTTTATACAAGAAAAAAGACGGTTCGTTATCAATAACAATTTTACCATACAGCATGGCAGGTGGATAAGCAGAACCTTTCAGATTTGTTACAACCTGTTTTCTGAACCAGTGGAGATCTCACATCCATGAGTAAAAAACCCACCTATAACGAATTAGAAAAAAGAGTCAAAGAACTCGAAAAATCAGTCCTCGAAAGCGAACGACTCAAAAAAGCGTTACAGGAAAGTGAAAAACAATATCGCATTCTGGTGGAAAACGCCGCCGATATTATTTACCGCGCAAACGCATCGGGTCTTTTTACCTTTTTTAATCCCGCCGGAACGAAATTGACCGGCTATGTGGACACTGATTTAATCGGCAAACACTACACGAACATCATTCATGCCGATTACCGCTCGGAAGCAGAACGTTTTTACGGGCGACAATTTGTAAAAAAGATTCCTGTTACCTACTTAGAACTACCCTTAATCACTGCAAACCAGAAGCAGGTTTGGGTCGGGCAACATGTCCAGCTCACCATTGAGGATGGTCAAATTATTGGTTTTCAGGCGATTGCCCGAGACATCACCGAACGCAGGCAGGCGGAAGAAAAGATTAAAGAGAGTGATAACCGATACCATAAACTCTTTGAGCATATAAACAACGGCATAGCGGTCTATGAAGCCATCGAAGATGGATCGGATTTCGTTATCCGAAATTTTAATGCCGCGGCTGAGCGGCTGGAAAAGATTAAAAGGGAGGGAATCCTGGGCAGGCGGGTAACTGAGGTTTTTCCAGGAATCCGTGATTTTGGACTTCTGTCAGTCTTTCAGCGGGTATGGAAGTCGGGCAATTCCGAAGATCATAACATTTCATTATATCAGGACAACCGGATTTCGGGATGGCGTGAAAATCGTGTCTATAAACTGCCTTCCGGGGAGATCGTTGCGATCTATCAGGATGTCAGTGAACGAAAACAGGCCGAGGAGACACTCCGGGAAAGCGAGAAACGATTGCTCGGCATCACCACAAACATGCCTGGTGTCGTTTTTCAGTTCTATGCAAAGGACAATGGTGAATACGGCATAAGTTATGTCAGTGAACGATTGTCGGATCTATTTGAAGTACCGTCCGATACCGAATTGGAGGCTCTTTTCCCTATATTCATTTCTCATATCAAGGAAGAAGACCTGGATCGGTTTGCGGCATCTGTACAAAATGCGGTAAAGGCGGTTGCGCCATGGAATTTTGAAGGTCGATACTTAAAACCATCAGGCAAGATGTTCTGGTTCCATGCCATGTCTGTACCCACTCGTCAAAAAGATCGTCTTGTCTTTGACGGTATCCTGTTGGACATCACAGAACGCAAGGAGGCGGAGAATGCTCTGCGTGAGAGCAATGAGCTGTATACAAGGCTGGTTGATACGATCCCTGATGTTGTTATCCGCACGGACCTCAATGGACATATCCTTTTCGCGAACGACTATGCATTTCAGCGAGGCGGATACAAATGGGAAGAGATGGAAGGACGAAACATTCTTGAATTTGTTCTATCCGAAGAACATGAGAGGGTCATTCAAAACATCATACGTATAATGGGGGAAGGCAAGCAAGGTCCTTACGAATACCATCTCATCATGAAAGACGGCAGCCTGATTCCCTTCGAAGTAACCAGCGGTGTGCTCCGTAGCGCAGAAGGTACGCCTGGAGGCTTAGTGCACGTCTGCAGGGACATCACTTTGCGCCAGCAGAACGAGCAGGAAAAGAAAAATCTACAGGAACGGCTGAGCCAGGCCCAGAAGATGGAATCCGTGGGTCGACTGGCGGGCGGGGTAGCCCACGACTTCAACAACATGCTTGGCGTAATTCTCGGCCATACGGAACTGGTCATGGAAATGACAAACCCTGACCAGCCAATCCACAGCCATCTCCGGGAAGTCCGGAAAGCGGCGGAGCGTTCCGCCAATCTTACACGCCAGCTACTTGCCTTTGCCCGCAAGCAGACGATTTCCCCCATGGAAATCGACATAAACGAAACTGTGGAAGGCATGATCAACATGCTGCGGCGTCTGATCGGAGAAGACATCCACCTGTCTTGGCTTCCATGTGTGAATCCCTGGAAGATCAAGATTGACCCCTCACAGGTGGATCAGATTCTGGCAAATCTCTGTGTCAATGCCCGTGACGCGATCACTGGTGTCGGCCAAGTCACCATCGAATTGGAAAATATTCATATCGATGAGGCCTTTTGCGCCCGGTATCCATACTCTATTTCAACCGGAGACTATATTCTCCTCGCCGTGAGCGATAACGGTTGCGGCATGAGTAAAGAAATCCAAAACAAGCTTTTCGAGCCTTTTTTCACGACCAAAGAGGTGGGGAAGGGCACAGGTTTGGGCCTGAGCACGGTTTATGGCATCGTCAAGCAAAACAAAGGCTTCATCAACGTTTACAGCGAACCAGGCCATGGAACAACCTTCAGGATCTATTTGCCTCGACATATCGGCAAGTCCGAAAAGACAAAGACAGAGAAACAACAGGAGTTGGTTTTTGGCGGCCGAGAGACCGTGCTGGTCGTAGAGGACGAATCGGCCATTCTGGATTTGATCAAAATCATGCTTGATCAGCAGGGATATTATGTTCTGGCCGCCTCAACACCGGGGGAGGCGATCCAAATGGCCGAGGAACACAACGGGGAGCTCCATCTATTGATAACCGATGTTGTGATGCCCGAAATGAACGGTCGTGACCTTGCGAAAAGAATACTATCCCTCTATCCCAACATTAAGCGTCTGTTTATGTCCGGCTATACAGATAATATGATTGCTCACCATGGCATACTTGATGAGGGCGTATGCTTCATTCAAAAGCCCTTTTCCAGAAAAGACCTGACTGCCAAGGTACGTGAAGTACTGGATCAGAAATAAATGATCGGATTCAAACAATACAAATCTAATTTTTTATAAGCAGAGCCATGTCTGGCGCGAACTTGCCAAGGGGGCCTCGTGGAGTACCATGAACAAAAATATATCCATATAGGTGCAGACACGCCTCCTGAAGGTAAAATCTACTGGCAGCTTTTGCTCAATTAATCGCAAATTGACTCTTCTAATAAGAAAGTCATGGCAGAAATGACTCTGCCTTTTTTGCACATTACAAATGGTTATCATTAATTCTCTGTGGCGCAAGTAAGTGCAACTTCGTAGGTGGAGTCAGGCCGTTCCCTAAGCGCACTTGTCTTGGGGAGATGGCCGTGGCCGCAGCCTAATACCGGCTCCTCGTTGGCTTCTGCGCCAGGATAAACTGCTCATCAAAATCCTTCTTCTGCTTTTCCTTTTCATTCCCCAGTGCCTTGGCGATGTCCTTATCCTGCCAATTCTTGTTATTGTAGTTGTGCTGATTCATCTTTAGGATAAATACATCGATCTGTGACTTATTTGCTATCGGTCTCCCACCAAGATCACGGAAAAAGGGCATCCTGTCACGCGCATAACGCTGAGCAGTCCGTGCAGATTTGCCAAGATATTTCCCAATTTCCTGCCAACCAGTTAACCATTGGTCTGTTTCCATTTGTCGTCTCCTGGCTTTAATTCCGGCGTATTTGACACAATTTGGTGTTTCAACCATTGCTGGGTATATAGGGGTACACACGTGTCTGAATTAAATAAAATACCAGCATACTATAACTAAATTGTAACTGTCTTAACCGAAAATAAACCAACATAACCAAACGTAAACCAAACTGCCCTTTGTAAGGTGACGATATATAATGGCTTAAAAATGATGGGAAATCGTCTTTTTGTTAATTATGTCTTAAAATCCCTCCGAGCTTGTCTCTGGGTGAGTGTCCACCTTACATTTGCAATTAGGGTAAAAAACAGAGACTGGCGATTGTTGTCCTTCTGTTGTTGCTGGCCGCTTATTTAACCCTCTGGCCGGTACCGATTAAGCCTGTCAGCTGGAATGCACCTGTGCAGCCCGGCTATACCGGACCACACGCCGTCAATACAAAACTTGCCAACCTCAAGATGATTTCACTGGGCAAGGAAGAGGGACCTGAACACATTGCTATCGGCAAAGATGGCAAACTTTACACGACAGTTACCAGCGGCAACATTCTTCGCATGAATCCGGATGGCAGCGGGCAAGAGGTATTTGTAAACACAGGTGGGCGGGTGCTGGGTTTTGACTTTGATAAATCTGGAAACATGATTGCTGCAGACGCATTGAAAGGACTGCTTTCAATCGACCCAGACAAAGAAATCACTCTGCTGACCGATGAGGTAAATGGCGATCCCATCAGATATGCCGATGCTGTGGTGGTTGCCAAATCCGGCAAGATATACTTTAGTGATGCATCAACCCGTTTTACGCCCAAGGATTGGGGCGGGGTATTTGAATCCAGTATTTTAGACATCATGGAGGGGTCGTGCACCGGCCGCATTCTGGAGTACGATCCGGCAAGCAAATCAACCCGCGTTGTGGCGAAAGGTTTTTGTTTTGCCAACGGTGTAGCCTTAAGCAAAGATGAAAAGACTCTGTTTGTCAATGAAACCGGGAAGTACAGAGTTTGGAAGATATCAGTAAGCGCAGAAGATCTGGATATATCTGCTCCGGGTGACCAGGCTAAACTGCTATTTGACAATTTGCCGGGTTATCCGGACAACCTGATGCGTGGACTGGACGGAAAAATCTGGCTGGGCCTCGTAAAGCCGCGTAACCCCGCCGCTGACAAGCTGGCCACCAGACCTTTCATGCGGAAGCTCACCCTGCGTCTACCGCGCTCAATGTGGCCGGTTCCGAAAGCCTACGGCCATGTGATGGCGTTCACGGAAGACGGCAAAGTAGTGGCTGATTTGCAGGACCCGAGCGGTGCTTACCCGGAAACGACAGGGGTAACGGAGACTAAAGACCGACTCTACATCCAGAGCCTGCACGCAAAGGGTTTGGGCTGGATGCCTAAATAAATTCTTTTTTTTCATTAAAGGCAGGATCAGAAATGGTCCTGCCTTTGTTTATGCAGGGCGGTGGCTTACAGCACAAAGGACCCATCTGCATATTATTCTCCAAACAAGCCACCGATTATTACCACAAACTTGCCGCCTATAGTTGTTTCAAATCTGCAACTGAGGATGATTTTCAGAACGATGCTCATGTTGACAACTTTCTGAAAGAAACAAATCGTTGTCTTTGTCAAGTATGCTTCCTTTCAATCCGCAATAAATACGGTAGGATATTTCCCTTTTTTTAAAAAATGAATAGTGCTATTATGACACCCAAATCGTCGCAATTAGTGAGTTTTTATTAAATCGATTTTAGCATATATAATTGTTTCTTAATGTCCCGACCAATCATATTATTTTAACCAATTTGAAACAAAAGGAGGGGTTATGAAGATTGTGAAAAAAGTCTTAATTGCCATAGTAGTTATTATTGCCGCATTAATTGCCTTTTATTATGCCATGCCTGAAAAAGTAGCTGGTTATATGATGCATGCAGCCAGAAGCAAGGCAGGCCTGACTAAAAAAGAAATCAAGATCGATGATCATAATATCGTTTATCTGGAGGGAGGCAAAGGACCGACAATATTACTTTTGCATGGTTATACAGGAAGCAAAGACAACTGGGTAATGCTAGCCCCTTACTTAACCAAGGATTACCATGTTGTGATCCCCGATCTTCCAGGCTACGGAGAAAGTTCCATGATCGAGAAAGACTCTTACAATCTATCAAATCAAATGTCGCGTTTGCGTAAATTCATACAGGCACTCGAGTTGAAAAAATTTCATATCGCGGGTAATTCCATGGGCGGTTTATTTGCGGGAACTTATGCTGTACGCTATCCTGATGAAATTATTAGCGTGGGACTTTTTGACGCCGTAGGGGTCAAGTCTTTAGAAAAAAGTGTAGTATATAAAATGGCAGAAAAAGGCGAAAATCCACTTTTGTTAAAAGACAGCAACGATATGACGCGCTGGGCGGCACTCCTTTTTGTTAACCAACCGAGTGTGCCTTACCCTATCGAGAAAGTAATGGTCAAAACGGCTTTAGCCAATCGCCAATTTTATAAAAAGGAGGGCAAAGAAATCTTTTTTGATTTTTACTCTCTCGAAAAAGACCTGCCGAAAATCAAAGCGCCAGCTTTAATTCTTTGGGGGGATAAGGATCAAGTCATTGATATATCCAGCGTGCCGGTTTTCGAAAAGGGATTAAAGAATCATAAAACTGTAATCATCAAGGATTGCGGCCATCTTCCCATAATGGAAAAACCGAAGGAAACAGCAATGCAATATATAGATTTCATTAAAGGTATTAAAAACTAATCTGTTTAGTCAGGTCGTTGCAACTACTCCCTTATCAGGACTACTCTAGGGGAGTAGTTTTGCATGGCAGATATATCAGCTATCAGCTTAAATAAGATGGAGAAACTGTCTGATAGCTTCATTGATTATAGCTTTTCTCTTATCAACAAACCCGTGAGTTACTTAAAGGAGATAAAGTATCCGTTTTTCTTGGCTGGGGGGCAACGATTCAACCTCTCCTTGAGGAGTCAGAGACGCTCTGAGGACAGGGATAGTTTTTATGGGAAGACGGAGTTTTATAATTATTGTTTTTATGTGAGGGATGCAAATGAAAATATGTCATAATTGCCTCAAGCAGATTGATGATAATGATGCCCTCTACTGCAGTAAATGCGGGACGCGGTTGACAGATGTGCCCTCAGGGTCAGATCCCCTTGTCCAGGGAAGAAAGAAAATAGCTAAAATTCTTCTTATTGCGCTCCCTCTTAATATTCTCATTATTGGGGGAGTATTATTTATAAACAAGGGCTGTTCCAAAGTGGAAGGGACTCTTGTTGCCACTGGTGAACCCATGGGAAATTTTGCCTTCGTCCCGAAGCAATGCCGGTCCGGCCAGCATATGAATTTTTTTGGGGCCGTCATTCTTGGCGCGGGTCCCCAGGATGGAGCTGTGGTGCCCTTCATGGATCCGGCCAAAGGTAAGCAGGTCAAGGTCGAAGTACCCGGCTCATGCGAACCGCCTGATTATGAAAAGTGCAAAGAAGTCATTATTGATCCGAAATACTGTTCGCAATATGACGTGGTGGTAGATAAAATCCCGATCATGATTAACGAAATCTTCATGATGAAAGGTCATCTGAATCTCGATTGCACATTCCCAGGCGGCGGCACAGCAAAAGGAACCATTATCTTTGACCGATGCAATTGAATCCGGTTATTATATTAGGAAGTCAGCCTTTTTGCTAAGCACGCCAAGATTAGCTGGTCTGGACTCTTCGGACAGGGAACAGTGATTAATAAGTGTGATACTGCCCTAGGTGAATGATCATGCCGCAACCTATTTCTGCGCCGGCCATGAGTAGCGTCTCTCTCTTTCGATCGTTAACTCAATATTTCTAAACGACCACCGTTGATGATTTGGTAGGTGACTTCAACGTTTAACGATGCCTTCCTGTAACAAACAAATCATCGACCGTGACAAAAATGCAGGACCTCAATCCGTAATAAACGCGATTGTCAAGGGTAGCTGCTTCATCTCTTTTATGGGTTGACCCACAAATGGTGTTGATATTTGGTAAGTTTCGGAGTATCGATTTACATGTGTTAATTCATTGAGTTTATAACCATAGCCCCCACGGAGGGTGTCATGGACAAATTGCCGAAACCCCGCTTGAATAATGCATTCCGCATTATGGGGGGAGTGTGCTGGTTGAATGCATCACTAGTGAGCCATTACGTCGAAGCGCAATCATACGGGAACAGTGAGATGTCGTATGAATGATACCTCCCTTCTTGGCCTAATTCAAAACTCCGCTTTGTTGCTGGCAGTGGCTTTCCTTTTTGACGTTGTCGTGAGCCGGTTGCGTATAAGGCAATCGTCGTTATGGAAGACGCTTATCGGTCTCGTTCTGGGCGGCATCGGAATCATCGTCATGCAGACTCCTTGGAAATTCGGGCTGGGCATAGTATTTGATACGCGTTCGGTATTGCTAGGTATATCCGGGCTTTTTTTCGGTGCATTTTCCACTGTAATAGCGATAGCAATGACCGCAGCGTTTCGTTTCTATCAGGGAGGAACAGGAGCTTTCACCGGTATCGCTGTAATCATAACCTCAGGAGCGATCGGGATCGCTTGGCATCACTTTCGTCGCCATTCCCTATCTGAAATTTCCTGGCGGGAGCTTTACTTTTTCGGCATTGTGATTCATTTGGCCATGCTAGGATTGATGTTCACACTGCCCTGGGAGACATCTCTACGGGTACTTTCAAATATCGCATTACCGGCCCTAGTGATCTATCCAGTGGGAACTGCCTTGCTGGGACTGCTGATGGTCAATCGACTGCAGAGAGAGAGGACGGAGGAGTCTTTAAAGGAAAGTGAAAACAAATATCGACTGCTGGCCGATAATGTCAATGACGTCATTTTCGTTTTGGATATGAATCTGAAGTACACCTATATCAGCCCTTCGGTAAAAAACCTGAGGGAATATGAACCGGAAGAAGTATTGAAACAACAGTCCATTGAGCAGACATTGACACCATCCTCCCAGGCTCTCGCCATGACAACCTTTTCTGAGATCATGGAGCTGGAAAAATCCGGAAAGAGAGAGATGCCTCAATCACAGATACTTCAACTAGAAATGATTCGAAAAGATGGGACCACCGTGTGGACGGAGGTGAAGCTTTCCTTCATTAGAGATGAGAATCAGCAACCTGTCGGCATTATGGGCTTAACCCGTGATATCACCGAGCGCATGCAAACGGAGAGGGAACTATACCAGACCCTTGACAATCTCAGGAAGTCGTTTGGGGCAACCGTTCAGGTTATGGTGTCCGCTGTAGAGATGAGAGATCCCTATACAGCCGGTCACCAGTTACGTGTTGCTGATCTCGCCCGCACCATCGCCACGGAGATGGGACTTCCTCAGGATAAAATTGAAGGAATCCGGATGGCAGGATCCATCCATGACATTGGAAAATTATCCATACCCGCGGAGATATTGTCCAGGCCCACGAAACTGACAAACATTGAATTTTCTATGATTAAAGAACACCCCCAAAGTGGATACGAAATGCTGAAGAATGTGGACTCGCCCTGGCCTCTGGCACAGATAGTTTATCAGCATCACGAACGGATGAATGGTACTGGCTATCCAAGAAATCTGAAAGGGAATGAAATTCTCATGGAAGCCCGCATTATGGCTGTGGCTGACGTGGTGGAGGCTATGGCTTCCCACCGGCCTTATCGTGCGGCCTTGGGTATTGAGGCTGCCCTTGAAGAGATCGAGAAAAACAAGGGAATCATTTATGACGCTGATGTTGTCGATGCCTGCCTGAAATTATTTCGGGAGAAAGGTTATCAGCTTAAATAAGATGGAGAAACTAATCCCGCAGAATAAACATTATTTCAAACAGTAAGCCTTAATTCCGATGACTGCCCACCACCAAACAGTAGTAGGTGCCTTCAACGTTTTACCGATGCCTTCCTGAAAGATACAATCTGTTATCCTTGTCAAGTCTGCTTCCTTTCAATACGTAATAAATGCGGTCCTGTTGCCATCATGGCTGGTTATCTTGTTGATGTTTTGATATATTGATAACAAATAAATTCAGGTAAAGGTCATCATGCCTCAACGCATGCCTCAAAAAGAT
>PHBN01000238.1 GCA_002840635.1 Deltaproteobacteria bacterium HGW-Deltaproteobacteria-1 | reverse complement strand
TTTCGACAATCTTCGGCCCAACCGATGTAAACAATTCTTTGCCTACTTTAAACATGCCGACATGGCCGGAAAGAAGGTCAATCCAGGATAACGCCTCCTTATAACCCGCAGCATCCAGGGCAAATATCAATTTATCTTTGGGGTTACTACTCGAGATACTCTTCATCGCCGATAAACTCTGTGTTATCCGGAATCGGTTTGAAATCCTCCTGAGATCCCTTTAGAAACTCGGGATGGGCATAAACAACCTTCCCTGCGGCAATTTCTCTCAGGGCCAGAACGATCTCCCGGTTTTTGCTCTCCATGAGCGGCCTGGAACCTTTGAGAAGCTGACGCGCCCGCTGGGAAGCCAGCGAAACCAGGCCAAATCTTGTTTGGGCTACCGTTAATGAATCCTCTATTGTAACTCTTGCCATGAATCTGATACCTCCTCAACATTCCCGGATATATTTATTATTAAATTTTAAAGACACGATCAATTTTACCGCATAGGCGGTTTGTTTTGCATTTCTCCGCATGGTAAATAGAAATCATCTGAAAGACGGCTGTCTCCAGATCTTCATTAAATATCGTATAATCATACCACAGAACTTCCTTTAATTCACTATTGGATTGAGAAAACCTGATTTTGATGGCCTCCTCGCTTTCGTGTCCCCGTTTTTTCAGGCGTTTCAGGAGCTCATCCGGACTGGGCGGCAGCACAAATACAAAAACTGCGTCTGGAAATTGTTTTTTAATGGCCTTCGCACCGCGCGGCTCAATATCCAGCAGCAGGTCCTTCCCGTGATTCAAGGCATCATTGATCACTTTGACGGATGTACCATAAAACTGTCCGTAATTTTCAACCCATTCGACAAACTCACCTTCATCAATCCGTCGCTGAAAATCTTCATGGGAAATAAAATGATAATCCTTCCCGTTAATCTCGTTGGGGCGAGGCGTCCGCGAGGTAAGAGAAACGGAAAATTTAATATCGGGACATGCAGCCAGCAACCTTCTGCAAATGGTGCTCTTCCCTGTGCCGGAAGGCGCTGATACCACGATAGATCGTATTAATTTCGCGATTCATTTCCTGTAAAAGGAAGTCTATTTTCCTTCCTTCCGCCTCATCGCTTTGCAGCAGGGCTTCAAACTGACCGATATGGCTCTGCATACGAACAATCTCTTCGGTAATATCGCAGCGATCCGCCATGACAGCCACTTCCTGGGCCAAACGGCCGGCGTCGAGTTCCAATCCCGCCGTCAGCTCCCTAATCCTTTCTGACAGACGTTTTTGATACTCCAGCACAACCTGCGGCGCACGCAACCGGATTTCTCCCATTATTTCGCCAATGGCCTGAAGCCTCATCTGCATATCCGAGAACAGCACAATTCCTTCATCCTGTCTCATATTGACCAGTATCGACAACGCTTCCTGCAACATTTTTTCTACCGAATTTAAGAAAGCGGCATCCAGCTGGTTTTCCACAGACGGCGTGAAAATGTCGCGAAAGCTGATAAGGCTTTTGATGCTGACGGGCTCCTGAATATTGAATTCTGTTTTCATCCGGCTCAAAACATCAAAGTAGCCTCGGGCAATATCCATATTCACATTCACTTTTGACGTTTCGCTACCTTCACCCTCAAGCCGGATTGAAACATCAATACGACCACGCTTGAATCTTTCCGCTATCTTCTTTTTATACTCCATTTCGAGCGGGTAAAGCGAAGCGGGCATCCTGAGGGCAATCTCCAGAAAACGATGGTTGACCGATTTGGCTTCCACGATAATATTCCGTCCGTCACAAAGACCCTCCACCCGGCCGTAGCCCGTCATACTTTTAATCATATCAAACCTTCTTGCGAAATTATGCTGTTTTATACCAGCTCAAGTTATTTTTAACTGCAAAAGATATCGCGCCCGAATGGCCCCCAGCATTGCCAGTTGTTTCTCGTCTGCGTAATCCGGATATGTCCAGGGCATGGAGCAGAACTTCTTTCCCTGGTAGATCAGCGTCAAATCTGCATAAATCCCGCCGCGCAAATAAGGCCTGTGAGTATATCCCTTGCCGGTAGCCAGAATCAGGTGCGCCTGCGACAGATATCCCGGATCAATATTCACCGTCCTGTGATGATCAAGGGCCGTTTCTTTTTCAATCTCATTTGTCGCAAGCTTAATATCCGGTAAATTCTCCGGCCGGATTAACTCTTCCACGGACAAAAAACGCCGCACAAGCTTCCCGCCCATTTCCGGATGATAATAATCCGTATAATCAAAGGGAACCTGCCCGCTTATGAAATCAGGCTGACCATAAAGGGCAGACAGCCGGCGGATAGTATCGTTTAACGTGCCGGCCGCCTGCGCAAAAACGCTGAAGACCAGCTTAACCGGCAGGGCCTGTGTCGGTTCACTCATAATACACTGATCAGTTCTTCCCTGGAGACGGTTGATGTTCCTACCTTGCCTACCACGATACCTGCCGCATGATTTGCCAGAGACGTTGCTTCTTTCAGATTCGCATTCGCTGCCAGAGAAAGAGCCAGTACACCGATGACGGTATCTCCAGCCCCTGTGACGTCGTATACCTCCTTGGCCTGCGCGGGAAAATGCGTGTGGGCGATCCTGGGCCCTCTTTCAAAAAGGCTCATTCCTTCTTCTCCGCGCGTCACCAGCAAAGCCTGAAAATCATATTTTTCAAGTAATGTTTCTCCCAGCTTTAATAAATCATCCCCGTTGACAAACTCCAGTCCTGCCGCCCGTCCTGCTTCATGATGATTGGGAGTGATCACGTGGACTCCTTCGTATATCGAAAAATCACTCTGCTTCGGGTCTACACAGAGGAAGATTTTTGAACCCCTGACAATGTTTCTGATGCCGTCAATCAGTTCTGTGGAAACAACCCCCTTGCTGTAATCGGAAATAACAATGGCGCCGATTTTATCGCGCAGCGATTTCACATACGCAAGAATTTTATCACAACCCGTTTTGGGAATTGGCTTTTTGCTTTCTGAGTCAAACCGCACCACCTGCTGCCCGTGAGCAACGATCCTTGTCTTGAGTGTCGTCGGCCTGCCCTTCTCAATTACAATACCCGCTGTATCGATTTCTCGTTCTTTAAGCTGTCGGAGCAGATCCTTGCCTATGTCGTCGTTACCGATCACTCCGGCCATATAAACTTTGCCGCCCATGGCATAGATCGTGTTCAAAACATTTGCACTTCCCCCCAGCATCACGGAGTCTTTTTGAACATCAACTACCGGCACAGGAGCCTCGGGTGAAATGCGCGACACTTTTCCCCAGATGAAATGATCCACCATGACATCTCCGACGACCAGCACGGCGGATCTTGAAAAATTTGCAATGATTTTAAGTGCTTTTATTCTTGAAATATCCTTATTCACTTATATGTAAAACCTCTGGGCATCGATAACGATGAAATAAAAAGCGCCTCATGCGCAAAAAGCAACCACCTCTCAACAAGCTGTCGAGGTATGAAATGAACAGCAAACTACGGAGAATTAATGTTCGTCCCGCAGTAGCGGGATTAAAAATCGGCCAAATGCTATTATCAAGCGCTGGATTTGTCAATTATTTTCATTGTCAAAGTTTTTATCAGGGATAATCAACCATCTCGCAGCAAGCTACGGAGAATTAACGCTCGTCCCGCGTGAGCGGGATCAAAAGTTAAAAAATAATAAGAAAAGGCCCGAAGCGTTTCAACCCCGGGCCCTTTCTTAAAAAATAACAAGATATTTTCAGCTACGCATGATGTCCATGGGCTTCATCTTTCTTTTCTTCACCCCAGGCAATCAGTTTGCCTTCATGCTCCATCTCCCTGAGCCACCCCGGATGCTGCTTC
>PHBN01000557.1 GCA_002840635.1 Deltaproteobacteria bacterium HGW-Deltaproteobacteria-1 | reverse complement strand
TTCATCCGGATGGCATGGCACAGCGCCGGCACCTACCGCATGGGCGACGGCCGCGGGGGCGCGGGGTCCGGTTCCCAGCGTCTGGCGCCGCTCAACAGCTGGCCTGACAACGTCAACCTCGACAAGGCGCGCCGACTGCTGTGGCCGATCAAGCAGAAATACGGCAAAAAAATCTCCTGGGCCGATCTGATGGTCCTCGCCGGCAACTGCGCCCTGGAATCAATGGGTTTCAAGACCTTCGGTTTCGGCGGCGGGCGCGTGGACGTCTGGGAGCCCGAAGAGGACATCTACTGGGGCAGCGAGGACAAATGGCTTGGCGACAGCCGCTATTCGGGCAAGCGCGATCTGGAGAACCCGCTCGCCGCCGTTCAGATGGGCCTGATCTACGTGAATCCCGAAGGCCCGAACGGCCATCCCGATCCGGTCGCTTCAGGCATTGACGTTCGCGAAACCTTTGCACGCATGGCCATGAACGACGAAGAAACCGTCGCACTCATCGCCAAGCGCAGGGTCTCGGCTGGGCCAGCAGCTTCGGCAGCGGCAAAGGCGGCGATGCCATCGGCAGCGGCCTCGAGGGCGCCTGGAAGCCGAACCCGACAACATGGGACATGGGTTATCTGAAGGTGCTCTTCAAATACGAGTGGGAACTGGTCAAGAGTCCGGCCGGCGCGAATCAATGGCTGGCCAGGGATGTAGCCGAAGAGGACATGGTGGTTGATGCGCACGACCCTGCAAAGAAGCTCCGGCCGATGATGACCACGGCGGACCTCTCGCTTCGCATGGACCCAATCTACGAGCCGATCGCGCGGCGCTACCTGGCAAACCCCGGGCTGCTCGCGGATGCCTTCGCCCGGGCATGGTTCAAGCTGACCCACCGCGACATGGGCCCGCGTTCGCGATATATCGGCCCGGAGGTCCCTGCGGAGGAGCTCATCTGGCAAGACCCTGTCCCCGAGGTCACTCATCCATTGATTGACGAGAAAGACGTCACCGCCCTAAAGGGCCAGATCCTCGCCTCGGGACTGTCTGTCTCCCAACTGGTCTCGACAGCCTGGGCCTCGGCGTCCACGTTCCGCGGCTCCGACATGC
>PHBN01000237.1 GCA_002840635.1 Deltaproteobacteria bacterium HGW-Deltaproteobacteria-1 | reverse complement strand
TTGGTACGGAAATCGTTTTGTAAGCGGAAAGAAGGATATACGATGAAAGAAAAAAAGATCATGGATCTGACCGATAAAAACATTATGAACACCTACCGGAGGGTTCCAATCGCCCTGGTCAAGGGCGAAGGCGCAAGGCTCTGGGACGCCAATGGTAAAGAATATCTCGATTTTGTAGCAGGTATCGCCGTTTGCAATCTGGGACATTCCCATCCGAATGTGGTGAAGGCAATAAAAAAGCAGGCGAAGAATCTGATGCACGTTTCCAACCTGTACTATACCCGGCCACAAGGAGAAGTGGCCAGCCTGCTTACGAAGCATTCGTTTGCCAACAAGGTTTTTTTCTGCAACAGCGGCGCCGAAGCCAACGAAGCGGCCATCAAACTGGCCCGGAAATACGCTCATGAAAATCTGGGTGATGATAAATTTGAACTCATTACCATGAAGGATTCCTTTCACGGCCGGACGATGGCGACGATAACCGCCACGGGGCAGGAAAAATTCCAGTTCGGATTTACACCGCTTCTGGAAGGATTCAAATATGTGCCTTTTAACGACCCGGCGGCGCTGGAGGATGCCATTTCACCCAGGACCTGCGGCATCATGCTGGAGCCGATTCAGGGCGAGGGCGGCGTGATTATTCCCGACGGCCGTTATCTGGAAAAAGTCAGGGATATCTGCGACCGGCACAGGATTTTGATGATTGTCGATGAGGTGCAGACCGGCATTGGACGGACAGGAAAATTATTTGCCTATGAATATTCCGGCATCAAACCGGATATCATGACGCTGGCCAAAGCCCTGGGGAACGGCTTTCCCGTGGGGGCGATGCTCGCGACTGATGAGATCGCCGGCGCTTTCGGCCCGGGAAATCACGCGTCCACCTTCGGCGGCAACCTGCTGGCCATGGCTGCGGCCAAAGCCACACTGGAAACGATGCTGGACGAAGGTGTGCTTGAAAATTGTCAGAAAACAGGAGAGTATTTTCTGGCAAAACTTCAGACCCTGAAGGCTAAACATGCGATGATTGCCGGAGTGCGGGGAAGGGGACTGATGCTCGCCTGCGCGTTGACTATTGAGGGTGCGGACATTGTCAAAAAGTGTCAGGAAAGGGGACTGCTTATCAACTGCACCGGCGGCAAAACCTTGCGCTTTGTCCCGCCGCTCATTATTACCGAAAAAGACATCGATATGGCGGTCGCCATTCTGGATGAGGTCATGGAGGGGAGATGAAAAAGGACCTGTTGAGTTTTGCCGATATGAAGCCGGAGGATTTTGAAGACATCTGGCTTCGCGCCGCCCGGCTGAAAAAAATGCTGAAGGAAGGCAAAGAACATGAGTCTCTGAAGGGCAAGACGCTGGGCATGATTTTTGACAAGTCTTCCACTCGGACTAGGATTTCGTTTGAAGTCGGCATGTACCACCTGGGAGGGATAGCGCTTTTTTTAAATTCGCGCGACACCCAGATCGGCCGCGGCGAAACACTTGCGGATTCCGCCCGCATGATGTCGCGTTACTTAAACGGAATTATGATCCGGACATATGCCCAGGAGAGTGTCGAAGAGCTGGCCAGCTATGCTTCTATCCCTGTTATCAACGGGTTGACGGATCTGCTGCATCCCTGCCAGATCCTGGCAGACCTGTTTACGATCAGGGAAAAGAAAGGCACTTATGATGGCGTCAAAGTCGCTTATATCGGTGACGGCAACAATGTTGCAAACAGCTGGATTGAAGCGGCAGCACATCTGCCTTTTGAATTGACGCTGGCCTGTCCCGAAGGCTATGATCCGGACAAACGCATTATAGAGGAAAGCAAAAAAGACGGGAAAGAACGTGTCCAGCTTTATCGCGATCCCTATGAGGCTGTCAAAGGTGCGGATGTGCTCTATACCGATGTCTGGACTAGTATGGGACAGGAAGCCGAGTCTCGGGAGCGAAAAAGAATATTTAAAAATTACCAGATTAACGCTAAACTTCTGGAAGCAGCAAAGAAAGACGCTATCGTGATGCATTGTTTGCCTGCGCACCGCGGCGAGGAAATTACAGCCGACGTGATTGACGGACCGCAATCCGTTGTGATTGATGAAGCGGAAAACCGCCTGCACGTACAAAAGGCTGTATTAGAAATCTTGATTTAGGAGGAATCTGTTGTGGCAAGTAAAATTAAAAAAGTAGTGTTGGCATATTCCGGCGGCCTGGACACGTCTGTGATTGTCCGCTGGCTCATTGAAACGTATAAATGTGAAGTGATCTGTTTTGCGGCCGATGTGGGGCAGAAAGAAGAATTAACGGGATTGAAGAAAAAAGCAATCAGCACCGGCGCCAGTAAAATATATATCGAAGATCTGCGGGAAGAATTCGCGCGTGATTTTGTTTTTCCGGCATTGCGCGCCAACGCGATCTATGAAGGAACCTATCTGCTCGGCACATCACTGGCCAGACCTTTGATCGCCAAAAAGCAAATCGAAATTGCCAAAAAGGAAAAGGCGGATTCTGTTTGCCACGGCGCAACCGGAAAGGGCAACGATCAGGTTCGTTTCGAACTGACCTACATCGCGCTCAATCCCAAAATCAATATCATTGCCGCCTGGAAGGACGACAACTGGACGTTTGATTCCCGTGAATCCATGTTTGATTACGCAGAAAAATATAACATTCCTCTTCCGTTGACCAAGGCCAAACCCTACAGTTCCGACCGTAATCTGCTGCACATTTCGCACGAAGGTGCTATTTTGGAAGACACCTGGGCGGAGCCGCCGGAAGATATTTTCGTGCTGACAAAGTCGCCCGAAGCAGCGCCGGACAAGCCGACATATGTGGAAATCAGTTTCGTCAAGGGAAATCCGGTGGCGATTGACGGCAAGAAAATGTCGCCGGCCAAATTAATGGATCACATGAATATCGTTGCCGGCAACAACGGGATTGGCCGCGTGGACATGGTAGAAAACCGTTTTGTCGGCATGAAATCACGTGGCGTTTATGAAACTCCCGGAGGGACGGTATTGTGGGCGGCGCACCGGGCGGTAGAGTCCATCACGATGGATCGCGAAGTGATGCTGATGCGTGACTCCCTCATTCCGAAATATGCGCAGCTGGTCTATAATGGCTTCTGGTATGCCCCGGAGATGAAGACACTTCAGGCGTATATTGACGCGACGCAGGAAAACGTTAACGGTACGGCAAGGATGAAACTGTACAAGGGCAATTGCACCGTTGTCGGACGCAAATCGCCGAACTCGCTGTACAGCGAAGCATTTGCCACATTTGAGAAGGATCAGGTCTATAACCAGAAGGACGCGAC
>PHBN01000236.1:2387-5220 GCA_002840635.1 Deltaproteobacteria bacterium HGW-Deltaproteobacteria-1 | reverse complement strand
TTCAGCTATCCGGGGATCTGGGCTATTACGGTTTACCGGATCGCACATGAGCTTTATCATCAAAAAATTCCTCTTATGCCGCGCATCATGACAGAATACGCCCACGGCCGTACCGGCATCGATATTCATCCAGGCGCACATATCGGCGTGAGTTTTTTTATCGATCATGGCACAGGGGTTGTCATTGGAGAAACATGCACAATTGGCAACCAGGTGCGCATCTATCAAGGGGTTACGCTGGGTGCTCTGTCGCTATCAAAGGCGGAGTGCAAACGGTTAAGATCCAAGAAGCGTCACCCATCGATTGAGGATGATGTGATTATTTATGCCAATGCCACGATTCTTGGCGGAAATACTGTTGTTGGTGCGCGCTCCGTGATCGGCGGCAACGTATGGTTGACACATTCCGTACCGCCGGACACAGAGGTATTCATCAAAAAACAGGATCTGATTTTTGGTGAAAAGCAGTATAAAAAACAGGCTTCTAAACAGAAGATACACTAATTATCGGCGCTGACGGCACGGCAGTTGCGGTTAGGCAATATTGTAAGCAGATTAAAATGCAAATCTAGACTAGAAACGGAAGCTGTAAGCCAATTTGTGTAAATGGGGAATATTCGTGTCACCGGATGTAAATTTTAGCACCATCCGTGAGTTCACCTGACAGGCCGATCTCATTATCCATTTCATCATAGACTTTCTTGCCCTTTTTGACCATATCTAACAATCCCGCGTCAATAAGAGCATGCTTTACCGTCATCCCCTGTACCAGGTCAAATTCCCGATCATTCACGTATACTTTCATGTTTGCATCCTTTCCTGCGCGATGTTGTCCCGTCAGTATCCATTTCCAAACAGCATGGTTGCAGTGATATATCTGTGTCAGACTCCGGTAAAATATCGCGGGTGATGATCATTATTTCACTTCCCGAATTCGTCCTTCAACCCTGAGGGATATTTTTTTCCGGGATTTAATATATTCGATAACCACGTCCCGGATCCATTTGCCGGCGTTAATGTACACAAGCTTATCCCCTTTCATGGCTCCGCCAATAACGGCATAGTCTTTTGATGATTTTACCGCGTCGCCAAATGCCTTGTATCCGTCGCCTCCCGCCGCAAGAAAATCATTTGTCGCGACAGTGTACTCTTTATCAGCCACAAGAGGATGCCCGCCAATGAAAACGTCTTTCACCCTTGAGCCTGCCGGATCAAGCCGGTTATAGGTGAAGGCCAGTCCGGAGACCTGGGGAAATCTCCCGGCACCTTCATCGATAGCCGAAACTCCATGTTCCAGTGTTTCGCGAATCTGTTTTCCTGTCAGTTTAATGGCAACAATGTAATTATCAAAAGGAACAACAGCGTATACATCGCTGACCTTGATCTGGCCTTTTTTAATGCTGGTCCGGATCGTGCCGCCGTTAATGATTGCCGCATCGGCTCCTGCTGCCTTCCGCATGATGTCCGTGATAAGGTTTCCAAGATTTGTTTCCTGCTGTCTCACATTCACTCCGTCAAGATCGACGAGTGATTCACCAACCGTGTCATTCATAAAAGAATCGACTTTCTGCTGGTATTTGGCGACAATCGCCCCCACGGCCTGGTTTTCCTTTCCAGTCGGGGATATGGGCTCCAGTCGGCTGTCGGCTCGAATGATGCGGCCGTTTTTTACGGTGAGATCGATCACGCCAAGCACTTTCCCATGTTCGAAAGCCTGCAGGATATGCGTCTTGCCGACAACGACAGGCTTTGCTACTTTCGTATGCGAATGGCCGCCTACGATGACGTCGATACCTTCAACTTTTTTTGCAAGATCCACATCCGCGCTGAATCCGATATGGGAAAGAACAACGATAATATCGTTTTTCGCTCTTAACTTCCGAACGTATTTTTCAACGGTATCAACGGGAGAAGAAAATTGTAAACCCGAGACATTTTTGGGATGAGTTGTCGTGGGTGTATCACCGGTCACAATTCCTATGACGGCAATGGAAAGCCCGTCAAGGTTATTAATGATAAAGGGTTTTAACTGGCTAAGCCCCGTAACGTTTGCTCCAAGAAAAGGGAAGTTCGCTTCTTCAATCCTTTGTTTGAGGATTGTCTGACCGAAATCGAATTCGTGATTCCCCACCACCATAGCGTCAAACTTCATGACATTCATGGCTTCGATGGAGGACTTTCCCTGAAAAAGGTTTGCCCAGTTATTGCCCTGGATCATGTCCCCTGCAGCAAAAAGCAGTGTTGGTTTCTCAGCCCTAAGCTCTTCAACACGCTGTGCAAGATATGCCAGGCCTCCCTGGTCCTCTTCAGAACCATAAGGCTTATAAGCGGCGGCAAATCCATGAAAATCATTGACGTGCAGAATTCTGATCTCATGTTGCGTTGCGCATGACATGAGGACTGCCGCCGCCGCCAGAAGGCAAAGAACTTTAAGAAACAGTCTCATTCTCGATTCCTTATAAAAAATATTTTATTAATGCAAATATTGTAGAAAATTCAATGGTTCATGTCAATCAAAGATTATCTCAATGAAAAATTCATCGAAAAACAGGCAAATCAATGTCACACTTTTTGAAAAAATTGTATAAGATGCATAAGAGATGAAAAAACATTGGACGGTGGAACGTGTATGCACAATCCATTTCAGGAAAAGATTGACGAGCATGAAGACGATGTTGATTATATTCAACGCGCATTGAAAGGTGACGCTGCCGCACTCGAGGCGCTCATCTTGCGTCACCAGTCATGGATTTTCAATATCGCCCTGAATATGACGGGTGATATCCATCGGGCAGAAGACGTAACGCAGGAGATCCTGATCATCATCATCTCC
>PHBN01000236.1:0-2363 GCA_002840635.1 Deltaproteobacteria bacterium HGW-Deltaproteobacteria-1 | reverse complement strand
GGAAAATTCTGTCACGGTCACGTAAAAAAGTTGCCGATTATTTTCAAAGAAATTGCAGCCTTTTTGATGAACACAATCCCTGCAAGTGCAGTGAGCAGGTGAGCTACCTGATCAATTTAGGCTTGATTAAGCCGGGTGATATGAACACCAAGCGTAACTCCCTGGGGGCAATCCGCACTGTTGTGGGAAAGACCATCACTGATATAGAAGATTCATATTCCAAATTTCTGACACTTTATCAGGATCAACCATTTTTCAAGGGGCCGGACATGGTGATTTGGCTGAAAGAGTTGTTAAAAAGAAACAACATGAATGAAATATTTATAAAAAATTAGGAGGGATGTATGATTAATCAGGAATTGATTGCTCCATGCGGCCTTTATTGCGGTGTTTGCGGAATATATTGCGCGACAAAAAGTGGTGATGAACCGTTAAAGGAGAAATTGGCCAAAGCTTATGGCGACACTCCGGACAAGATTAATTGCCGGGGCTGCCGTTCTGATTCGGTTTACTGGTATTGCGCCGTTTGCGCCATTAAAAGCTGCACGATAGAAAAAGGCTATATCGGCTGCCATCAATGCGCTGATTTCCCTTGTGATAAAATCGATAATTTCCCGGTGCCGGAGGGCAAGAAAAATATTCTGCGTGCCATCCCGAGTTGGAAAGAACTGGGCACGGAAGCGTTTATCGCTGCCGAAGAAAAACTATTTTCCTGCGCTCATTGCGGTAACCAACTTTTCCGCGGGGCAAGAAAATGCCGACAGTGTGGAACTGTCAAGGAATGAATCGATTTCACTGGGGCTGATTTCTTTTTTCGGGCCTAATCCATTCCGGGAGGATCGCTTTTTCAACCTTGACGTTTTGCAGTGCGGGATATTCGGAAATGAAGGATTGCATGTCCTCATCAAATTTATCCTCAACAACGACGTCGAAAGTTCCTGACGAAAAACCCGGCAGAGCCTGATCCAGATGAGGTGTATCGTTCCCGGCGCTTATTTCGGTATTGCCTGTCTTTTCGCGGAGTGTGATATTGAGATGCCCCAGGTAGGTTATTGAATTTGGTTTAATCTCTGTTTCTAGCTTCAGCTCGCCGTACCCGACTCCAGCAGTCAGCAGGGGAATATTGTATGTCGTATAGAAACCTTCAATGTTATACTTACCGTTTTCCAGCGCAAAACTGAGCAGATATTCATTGAAGTAATCTTTTTCTTTTTTATAAATCTTATAAGGACCACCTGGGTAGGATGAAATGTCCTTTCTGCAGTTCATGTCAGATTCCGGGCAAATTATAATGTTGTTTAAATTTACCTGGCGATTGGCTTTGTTCTGGTTTGATATCCTGACGGTAAGCAAAACAATGGATTTACTGGAAAGATCAATATCGGACTGGCCTTTGGTGAGAGCCATGTTGCCTGCGCATCCGCTCATCAGGAAGACAAGGTAAAAAATAATAAAAAACCTGTATTTCATCATAAATCCTCCATTCGTTCATGATTAAAAAATGACCCGTATGTGATCCTTTTACCACATAATAAGGTATAGTTCAGCCATTTTTTGATCATCATCATCCTGTTACAGCAGTCAGTTGTGTTGAAACCCCCGTAGTTAAATGTCTTTGAGCTCCTGCCGTCAGGAATGTGCCACAGTGATTGTTGGCCTCATTTTGTTCCAATTACGTGGGGCTTCCAATAGCATTTCTTGCATACACGGATTTTGCTGATTCATAGACAGCACCGGCAAAGGAGATGAAAATCAACGCCAACAGCGCTATGTAGTAAAAGGTAAATCCTGCGGCAAGCGCAATGAGCTTCAGCACGACAAAGAATGCAATGGCAATTTTGGGATATGGATAGACCAGGCGGTGGCTAAGCCAAAGACACGCGGGAATAATGATGATTACCATCAATATAATTTTTACGATCGATGGTATGGGTACATTTAGAAAAGTGTATTGCAATATGAGAACGGGAACATAATGAAGAATATAGACATTGATAGAATGTTTTGAACAAAAGGTTGTTATCTTATTCGGTTTATTGAAGAACCGTTTTGCCAGTGAGAGGAACAACATCAGGAGAAATACTAATACCGGTGGTGTTAAAAACCAGGCAACCAAAAATGCACCTTGAACGGGACGACTTACGGCCGGCATAGTCATTTTAGTGTCAAACTGCATATTGTGCTCAATAACTTTGAATATTTCGTCAAGTAAGGGCAGGATTTCGATATGGTATAATAGAACGCAAAGCACGAGAGGAATGCACGCCATTATTCCCCACATTTTCCAGCTTCCGATATCACCCCTGGTGAGCCACTCTTTTTTGTAAGCATACAAGCCGAATAAAAAAATCGGGAGAAGCATC
>PHBN01000556.1 GCA_002840635.1 Deltaproteobacteria bacterium HGW-Deltaproteobacteria-1 | reverse complement strand
GGTCATTATGACGAGAATTAACCTATTAGTAGCAAAAGTTGTGCTTTTAGGAATTTTCATCCTGTTTAGTGCGTCAAGCAGTGTACAGGCGGAGGAAATCAAAGTATCAGTAACAGCATACACGATGAAAGAATGTCACCAAAATAAAGGCAAAACGGCCTCCGGAGAATTTGTAAGACCCGGAATTGTGGCCGTTTCTCGGGATCTTGAAAAACAAGGACTGAAACTGGGAACAAAAATTGAAATAAGCGGCATGGGAACATTTGTTGTCAAAGACCGCACCAACAAGAAGAATCGCAATAATATCGATATCTTCATGAATTCGCACGCAAAGGCAATGCGATTTGGCAGACAGAAATATACTTTTTTACAAACAAACGACGAAGAATTCACTTTATCAAGCGGCAGAAAGAAGTATATTTGTATTCTGGAGTAATTGAATAGATTTCGGTTCATTACCATACGGAAGCATATACTCCTCGCTTCCTGATGGTAATAGCTCCTGATCACGATGGAGGTTTTTGCCTCAAAAGTAACTGCCGATCATGCATCTTGCACAGTTTATATTTATTCGTTGTTTAATGCAAATGAAGGGAAGCATTCACCGAACGCAACCGGTTAGCCATAACACTCAAAATATCCAGCGTAAAATTCGGCATTCTTTTAACCAGAAACCTGAATGCAATCTCCCTTGTCTCCCTTATGAAAGACATATTCGCCAGCCTTGTATTCTTTAATATTTTTTTTATCAAAAAAATCGGCATATTTTGTAAAGTCAGGTGTCTGTCTTCTCATAGAAATCTCCATTCATTATAACCGCGATTGATTTTCGTACATTATCTTTACCACACGTCAGGTCAGTGTTCATCTTTTTTTTGCGGTTGGAAACAACTTTTCTTCCAATAACTGCTCTATAAGAATGAGACCCGTCATGCAGAATGATCCTGTTTGACAGACAACATTATCGATGCTATTTTCTGTGCAGCCCGCAGCCCTTTATGCCGAATACAAGAATTATCAGGAGTTGGAAATGAAAAAGCAAACCGTTCTGTCCAAATTAAAAGAGCAGGAAAAACTGGCCCGGCGCACGATTATCATTGACGCGGCAGAAAAGGAATTTGCAGAAAAACCATTTCAAAAAGTTACAATGAGAGACATTGCAAAGCGTGCAGGCATATCGCCGGCACTCATTTACCGGCATTTCCCGGATCAACAGTCCCTTTTTGCCGAGGCCTATATGAGGGGAATCGGCAAAGTGTTTGAAAAAATATTTGTCACGATTGACAAATCA
>PHBN01000235.1 GCA_002840635.1 Deltaproteobacteria bacterium HGW-Deltaproteobacteria-1 | reverse complement strand
AGAATCAATCCCGATTTCCCGACGCGCACCAAAGGCGTCGTGGAGAAATGCAACTTCTGCGAGGAGAGGCTGGCCAAAGGGATAATGCCGGCCTGCGTCGTTGCCTGCAAGGAAAAGGCCCTCACGTTTGGCGATGCGGAGAATTCCCGGTCGGAGGTTCGCCTGGCCATCGAGAAACGTTTTAGTCTGCCCAGACGTGCGGGTTTAGGAACCGCCCCGCAGGTTTACTATATACTATGAGGACACTATGCTGGAAAAAGCTTTGAAAGGGAACCGTGGATACTGGATCTGGATCGCTGGTCTACTTGTCATTATCGCGATCGGCATTTTCTTTTACATGCGCCAGCTCGATTACGGCCTGGGCGTTACGGGGATGAGCCGGGACGTATCCTGGGGGCTCTACATCGCACAGTTTACCTTTCTCGTCGGCGTTGCCGCTTCAGCAGTTATGCTCGTTTTGCCTTACTATCTGCATGACTACAAAGCATTCGGAAAGATCACCGTGCTGGGTGAGTTCCTGGCAGTCGCCGCCGTCATCATGTGTGTGCTGTTTGTTTTTGTCGATCTCGGCCAGCCCGCCCGCGTGATGAATGTCCTCCTTTATCCACAGCCGACATCCATTCTGTTCTGGGACATGATCGTCCTTTCCGGCTATCTCCTGATCAATATCGTCACGGGCTGGGTTATCCTGTCCTGTACACGCAAAGAGATTCCACCGCCCACCTGGGTGAAGCCGCTCATCTACCTGTCCATCCCGTGGGCTGTCAGCATCCACACCGTGACCGCCTTTATTTACGCGGGTCTGCCCGGCCGGGACTTCTGGCTCACGGCCATCATGGCGCCGCGGTTTCTGGCATCCGCCTTTGCCTCCGGACCTGCGCTGCTGATTGTGCTGTGCCTGATCCTGAAGCGTTTCGGCGGCTTTGACGCCGGCGCCAAGGCAATCGGCGCGCTCGCCAAAATCGTCACCTACGCGCTTGCCGTCAGCATCTTCTTCGTCGGGGTCGAAATGTTCACTGTTTTTTACAGCGGCCTGCCGGAGCATGAAGCGTCTTTTATTTACATGTTTGCCGGCCTGCACGGCCATCACAACCTTGTCCCCTGGATGTGGACATCCGCTGTGCTCGCCTGTGCCGCCCTCGGGGCGCTGATCGTTCCGGCTGTCCGCAGGCATGAAGGTTTGCTCGCTCTGGCTTGTATCGCCGTCTTCGTTTCACTCTGGGTTGAAAAGGGCCTGGGCCTGGTTATCACCGGTTTCATCCCGTCGCCGTTGGAGGCGGTCACGGATTATGCACCGACGGGAACGGAAATCGCCATTGTGCTGGGTATCTGGGCGATCGGGTTTTTGATTCTGACATTGTTTTATAAAATTTTTGCGACCGTCCGCAGCGGTCTGGATAACACGACGGATGGTTCGGCTGCGAATGGGAAATGTTGAGGCCTTGCCTATGAAAATTCTGGTTCTGAATTGCGGCAGCTCATCGCTCAAGTACAAGCTCTTTGAGATGGAGACAAACACGCTCCTGGCGCGGGGACAGGCGGACCGCATCGGACTGGCCGACGCGCTGTTTCTACATGAGGCGACAGGGCGCGATGCGCTGCTTGCAGAAATGCCGCTTCGCAATCACCAAGAAGCCGTGCAGGCTCTCCTGGCCTACCTGATCGATGGCCAACAGGGAATCCTGACCGGCATGAATGAGATTGACGGTGTCGGGCACCGGGTGGTTCACGGTGGCGAACATTTTCAAACGTCCGTCATCGTTGATGCCGCAACGCGGAACATCCTCGAATCAACCAAGAAGCTTGCACCGCTCCATAATCCCCCGAACCTCGTGGGCATCGATATTTGCACCGGCCTGATGCCCGGGGTTCCGCAGGTGGCCGTCTTCGATACGGCGTTTCACCAGACGATGCCTGCGTATGCCTTCACCTATGCGATCCCCTACCGGTACTACACCGAAGACCACGTCCGCCGCTACGGCTTCCATGGCACGTCGCACCGGTATGTCGCCCGCCGCACGACGGCACTCCTGCAGAATAAGACTGCAACACCGAGGATCATCACCTGTCATCTCGGCGCCGGCTCCAGCCTCTGCGCTGTGGCGGGAGGCAAGTCGCTGGATACATCGATGGGCTTTACGCCGCTGTCGGGACTCGTCACGTCATGGATATCCTCAACCGGCAGAGCGGCGTTCTGGGCATTTCCGGCGTGTCCCCCGACTTTCGCGACCTGGAAAAAGCGGCCGCGGAGGGCCATGAGCGGGCGCACCTGGCGCTGATCGTTTTTGCCTACAGCGTGGCCCGGGGCATAGGCTCGCTCATTCCGGCCATCGGGGGCTTGGACGCCCTGGCCTTCACGGCCGGGATCGGCGAGCATTCGCCACAAATGCGGCAGCGGATCTCAGGCTTCTTGTCCTGGCTGGGCATCGTTCTGGATGAAGATAAAAATAGCGGCGGTGAAGACGAAAGGGTCATCTCTACTCGGGAATCGAAGGTCAATATTTTCGTCATACCGACGGACGAAGAAAAAATGATCGCCGAGGAGTCCTTGGCGGTTTTACGGAAATAATGAAACGGGCCGTGAGCGACCGCGTTTTTCAACCATTCAACAATGAATCGATATTGGAGGTAATCAAAATGAAAAAGGTTAAAATGACACCCAGCGAAGCCATCGTTGAAACGCTGCTTGCGGAGGGAGTGGATCATGTTTGCGGCATCGTAGGATCGGCATTTATGGACATGCTCGACCTCTTCCCGACGGCCGGGATCAAGTTCATTCCCGTCCGCCATGAACAGAGCGCCGCCCACATGGAAGACGCCTACAGCCGCATATCCGGCCGTTGCGGTGTCGTCACAGGCCAGAACGGCCCCGGCATCACCAACATGGTCACATCGGTTGCCGCGGCAAACATGGGTCATACGCCATTGGTGATTATTTCGCCATCGGCCGGAACACCCACGATCGGCTGGGACGGATTCCAGGAGTGTGACCAGATGTCTGTCTTCCGGTCTATCACGAAGGCCATTGTCCGCGTCCCCCATCCCAAGCGGGCGGCTGATTGTCTCCGCACGGCCTTCCGTATTGCCTATGCCGACCGCGGCGCCGTCCTGTATGATATACCGCGCGACTACTTTTACGGCGAACTGGAGGAGAAAATTCTGAAGCCGTCGCAGTATCGCGTAGACGCCCGGGGCTGCGGGTCCATGGAACAACTGGACCGGGCCGCCCAACTGCTTGCCAGCGCCAGAAACCCCGTCATCGTATCCGGACGCGGTGTCGTGGATGCCGATGCGCTCGATATCGTGAAGGCAATCGCCGAACACCTGACGGCCCCCGTTGCCGTGACCTATCTCCACAACGACGCGTTTTACGGAAATCATCCGCTGTCCGTCGGTCCCATCGGCTACATGGGTTCGAAGGCGGCCATGAAGACGCTGGCCAAGGCCGACGTTATGCTGGCTATCGGGACGCGGCTCTCTGTCTTCGGGACGTTGCCCCAGTATGACATCAACTACTTCCCGGAGAATGCGAAGATCATTCAGATCGACATCAATCCCAAGCACATCGCGCGGACCCACCCCATCGAGGTTGGCATCATTGGCGATGCGAAGGAGGCCACAATGGAAATCCTGAAACGCCTCAAGGCCACGGACGGGAAACGCAAGCCCGATGAGAAACGCCTGGCCGCCGTAGCGAGGGAAAAGAAAATCTGGGAAAAAGAGATTGTCTCTCTGGCGATGGTGGACGGCAATCCCATCAACCCCCGCCGTGTTCTGCTGGAAATCTCCCGGGCCCTCCCGGAGGATGCCATCGTCACGACGGATATCGGCAACGTCGCCTCCACAGCCAACAGTTACCTCCGGTTCAATCACCCCCGGCAGCATATCGCGGCGCTCACCTTCGGCAACACGGGCTTTGCATATCCTGCAGCACTGGGCGCACAGATCGCCCGGCCCAAGGCACCGGTCATCGCGATCATCGGCGACGGCGCGTGGGGCATGAGCCTCCATGAAGTAAGCACGGCCGTTGAGCACAACCTGCCTGTCGTTGCCTGCGTCTTCCGCAATATGTGGTGGGGTGCCGAGGCGAAAAATCAGGTGGACTTTTACAATAACCGTTTCGTTGGCGTCGACATTCCCAATCCGGAAAGCTTTATCCCCGTCGCGAAGGCGATGGGCGCCAACGGCATGCAGGTCAGCAAGCCTGCTGATATCCGAGGAGCTTTGGACGCCTGCCTGAAAAGCCGCAAGCCGACGGTTCTCGAATTTCTGGTGGACGGCAAACAGCTGGCACCGCCTTTCCGGAAGGACGCATTGGCTTTGCCGACTCGCTTTCTGCCCAAGTACGCTCATCTGGACCATCACAACTGGTACGATGAAGGAGGAACCGATGATTTATAATGATTTGAAAGAAAAGACGGCCATTGTCACAGGGTCCGGCAAGAAAACGGGCATTGGCTATGCGATTGCCGAAAGGCTGGCTTCCTGCGGCTGCAACATCATCATAGCCGATCTGGGCGTCGCGCCGAAACCGGGGGAAGCCCTGAAGTCGGCGACCGGCGAGGAAATGAATACCATCGCTGCCGACCTTGCTAAAACTTACGGCGTCAGGACACTGGCCGTACCCGTCGACCTTACGAATAATAAGGCCATCACCGAGATGGTGGAAACCATCAAGGGCAGCTTTGACCATATCGATATTCTCTGCAACAACGCGGGGGCTTCCTTCGGCGTGCCCAATACGGTTCTGGGGTACGAAGAAGCGGCCTGGATTAAAACGATCGACGTAAACCTGTTTTCGGTCTTTCGCGTTTCGCGCGCCGTCATCCCGCTCATGGCGGGTAAACCCGCAGCCATCATCAACACGGCCTCGCGGGCCGGAAAAGTGCCCCCGGTTTTTAACAGCGCCTACGCGGTGGCCAAGGCCGGCGTCATCATGCTGACGAAGACCATGGCCAAAGAGCTGGGTGGAAACGGCATTCGCGTGAACGCCATCTGCCCGGGGCAAATCGCC
>PHBN01000234.1 GCA_002840635.1 Deltaproteobacteria bacterium HGW-Deltaproteobacteria-1 | reverse complement strand
GGTTATGCGAGAAATTGCGGTTGTGATTCCTAAATACGGCCTGGTTGGAGGGGCCGAGCAATTTGCCTCTGAACTGACGGAAAAGCTTTCCATTGGAGGCCAGAACTCTTTTCAAGTGTTTGCCAATCGGTGGCAGTCCGGTTCCAGTGCTGTCCGGTTTCATAAAATTCCGATTATTTCCTTTCCCAAGTTTATGACAACCATCAGTTTTGCCTGGTTTGCCCGACGCCGGATCCGACAAAATAATGTTTCCCTGGTGCACAGCCACGAAAGAATTTTTTCAGCCGATATGTTTACGCTGCACGGGATTCCTCACAGGTACTGGGTGCATTCCGTCCGCTGCAAGCCAATGAGTCTTTATGACCTGGCAACGGCCTGGGTGGAAAAAAAGCTTGTTTACGAGGGATACTGCCGCAGGTTTATCGCCGTTTCCGAGCTGACCAGGGACATTTTTCTGCAGGAATACCCTGTTCATCCGGACAGCGTTTCGGTGATTCATCCCGGTGTGAATTTGTCCGATTACACAGGCAAAAGCAACGTGCGGCATGCCGTAAGAAAGGCATTAAACATCAGTGATGATGATCCGGTCATTGTCTTTGCATCAATGAATTTTGAGATCAAGGGGCTTGACAACATCATGCTGGCCCTCGCACGTTTGAAAAAGCATAACAAAAGCATTAAGTTGATTATTGCCGGAAAAGGCAACATTAAAAAGTATCAAGCACTGGCGAAGGATGTACAGATATCTGAAAACATCATTTTCACCGGTACGGTCACCAAGGACAAATTAATCGATTTTTACCTGGCGGGTGATCTTTATATGATGCTTTCCAGGTTTGATACCTTCGGCATGGTTGTCCTCGAGGCAATGGCGGCGGGCCTCCCGGTGATGATCAGCAACCGGGTCGGCGCGAAGGATCTGATAAAAGATGGAAAAAACGGTTTCGTCATCCCTGACGCTTCGGATTATGATTATATCGCTTCCAGACTCACCCTGCTGCTTGACAAAAAGATTCGCACGGAAATGTCTGCAGCCGCTCATCAAACGGCCTCGGAAAACACATGGGACAATGTGGCAAAAAAATATTCGGACCTGTACGATGAGGTTTTTGCGGCAAAACATCAAAAAAACAATAAAGGACTTCCTTGATTCAACATGAAGATTATCGATCCATCCACCTATAAACTCCCTGCTCAAGTCCGTAAAATCCTCCTGATTCAGCTCGGGGATATTGGCGATGTGGTCTGGACGACTCCGACGATCCGTGCCGCCAGGAGTGCTATCCCGGACGGAAAATTGTCCATTTTGGTCCGGGAGGGTTTTGGCAGCCTCCTGGAAGCCGACCCATTGATTGACCAGGTGTTTGAGACAAAACATTATTCAGGAAATCTTTTCCGGCAGGCAGCCGGGCAGTTCGCTTTTTTAAGGAAAATCCGGGCCCAGCATTTTGATCTGGTCGTTGATCTGCGCCTGGGAGACCGCGGCGCTTTCATGTCACTGGCAACGGGCGCACCGATTCGCGTAACCATGCATCATCCTGAAGGACTGCCCTTCTGGAGAACATTCTGCTTTACGCATGGCACGTTGCCTGTCGGCGATGGAGTGATCCAACACCGCGGCGCAACCGAGCAAATTCTGCGCATCGTAAGACCCCTCGGCATGGACACACAAGACATCTCCCCCCGCCTCTGGGTTTCAGACGCGGTTAAAAGACGGGTCGGGGATATTCTATCGCGGGAAATGGCAGACGGCCAAAAACAGTGGATCACCATCAATCCTTTTTCCCGCTGGTCCTACAAGGAATGGGGCGACCAAAAGTGGGCTCACGTCATCAACTGGCTCTGGAAAAACCAGGGCATTCCATCCGTTATTATCGGCTCCGCTGAAGAAAGACAACGGGCAGAGGCAATCATCGGGCAATGCGAAGCCCGGGTAATCAATCTTGCGGGGCATACGACGCTTGCCGAACTGGCCGGTGTGCTGAGTTTGAGCCGTCTGCATATCGGCGTGGACAGTGCAGCGCCGCACATCGCGGCAGCCACCGGCGTTCCGACGATAACCATTTACGGTCCCTCCTCCTGGTTTGACTGGGCTCCTGTCGGCGAAGATCATCGTGTGATTCTGCCTGAAATGGATTGCGTCCCCTGTCATCAGAAAGGCTGCGACGGAAGCGGACACAGCCGATGCCTTGATGAGTTGAGCTCTGAACATGTAATACCCGTCATCCGCGAAGCGCTGAATATTCCAAAAATCAAACCAGCCCCACATGAAAAGAAGGAATTTCATGTTTGATAAGCTAAAAGATTATTTTGATCTTCAGCTGCCGCTTGACGCGCGGGGAAAAGACAAATTTTTTTTGCTTTAAATGTTCTGATCCCCGCATTGATGGGGATTCACATTCTTGTGAATCCCTTGCCCCTGGACAGCGTCAATGAGGTGTGTTTCTATATTTCGTGCGGTGCGCTGATAGCCCTTCTTCTTTTCAGAAAGACGGCCTTCTCCTTGCGTTCGCCCCTGACAATTTGGTTTTCCTTGTTTTTTTTCTGGGCGGTACTGGGTCTTTGTACTACGCTCGATTTTTCCAACACGCTACATGATCTCCGCAGATACCTGCTGGAATATCTCGTCATCTTCTATTTGCTCATCAATTTTTACAACTCGCGCAACCGGTTGGAGTTCCTTTCCGACCTCATCATCACCTCAGCGATGGTCTTTTCCATCGGCGGCATCATTGTGTTCTACTTCATTGAATTTCAGGAAATGTATACGGGATTTATGTGCTTTACCACCATCCTTGCGGGCACGCTCAGCCTGCGCGGTGTTTATCAACCGGGGTCGATGCTGCGCCAAACCGTCTATTTCTTCTGCTTTCTGGTTCTGACCATGGTCACGATGCTCAACAAATCGCGCGGCGCCACCATCAGTCTTTGCATCGCGTTGTTGATCATGTGCCTGCACCGGAAAAAAAACATCATTCTGATGGCCGTCGCGGGTGTCATGATTGCCTTTACACCCGGTTTTACAGACAGAATCAGCACGATGGGTTTTACCCGGGATATCCGCTCCAAAATATTTCGTCTTGCCGGAGAAGTCATCAAGGACTACCCGGTTTACGGAGTGGGTTATGGAGGGGAAATTTACCGAAACAGCCATCTGATCAATCTGGAAAAATATAACGAACAGCTACCCGAAGAGTATCAGCAAAAAAATGGCCTTGTCAAATCCACGCACAACATGTTTCTTGATGTAACCATACGCACCGGTATTGTAGGACTGGGATTATTTCTGCTGATTTTCCTGACAGCCGTCTGGATGCTGTGGGATATCTTCCGGCGGCGCAAAGAGGAGTTCTTCCGCTCATGGTCAATATGCCTGTTCGCCTGCCTTTCGTCTTTTATTGTTCTGGCCCTTTTTGCCGACGCTCTTTACGGAGTTCAGGGCACTCTTCTTTATGTAAACCTGGCAATGATCGGTATTCTGTGGAATCTGTCGCGAAAAGAACAAAGGCCTTTCATGCCTGTCTGAAATGACCCTCGAATGATCCTGCGTCAATGGAAAGTGTTCTCTGATGTCTTATGCGGCCGGTCACCAGAAGAGTTGATCGCGGGACGAATCCATTGATCCGTCATCCGGAAAACCATGTGTAGAGCCGGCATTACAAGACTGAACTACGTATCGGCAGGTTCAGGCTCCCTTTTTTCTCTTGATCTTAAACATTATGCTACTGAATTTTGCCTGATCCATAACAAAAAAGGTGAATGAATGCTTAATAAGATTAAAGATTATTTTGATCTTCAACTGCCGCCCGATGCGCAGGGAAAAGACAAATTATTTTTTTCTTTAAATGTCCTGATTCCGGTATTAATGGGAATTTATGTTTTTGTTAATCCGCTGCCCCTAGACAGCATCAATGAATTGTGTTTTTATCTTTCGTGCGCGGCGTTAATTACTCTTTTGATTTTCAGAAAAACAGATTTTACCCTGCGCTCACCCCTTACGATGGGGTTACTTATGTTTTTTGCCTGGGCGGTACTGGGCCTTTTCATTACGCTCGATTTTTCCAACACGCTGCATGATCTTCGCGGATACCTGCTGGAATACCTGATTATTTTCTATTTGCTCATCAATTTTTACAATTCGCGCAACCGGCTGGAGTTTCTTTCCGACCTCATCATCGTCTCCGCAATGGTCTTTTCCATCGGCGGCATCATTGTGTTCTACTTGATTGAAGGAAATCCTTTAAGCGCCAGGTTCGGTGATACATTTACAAAAATGTTCACCGGGTTTATGTGTTTTACCACGCTTTTTGCGGGCACGCTCAGCCTGCGCGGCGTTTATAAACAGGGACCCATGATACGCCAAACCGTCTATTTCTTCTGCTTTCTGGTTCTGACCATGGTCACGATGCTCAACAAGTCGCGCGGGGCCACCATAAGCCTTTGCATCGCGCTGCTGATCATGTGCCTGCACCGGAAAAAAAACATCATTCTGATTGCTGTCGCCGGTGCCATGATTGCCTTTACCCCTGGCTTCATCGACAGAATCAACACGATGGGCTTTACCCAGGATATCCGCTCCAAAATGTTTCGTTTGTCCGCTGAAGTCATTAAGGACCATCCCATCGCCGGCGTGGGCTATGGAGGGGAAATTTACCGCAACAGCAATCTGGTGGATCTGGAAAAATACGATGCGGGTCTTCCGGAAAAGTACCAGCAAAAAAAAGATATCGTCAAGTCGACACACAACACGTTTCTTGACGTGGCCATACGCACCGCGCAAAGAGGAGTTCTTCCGCTCATGGTCAATATGCCTGTTTGCCTGCCTTGCGTCCATAATGATTATAAACTTTTTTGCCGACGCACTATACGGGGCGCAGGGCATCATTCTTTATATTATTCTGGCAATGATCGGTATTCTGTGGAATCTGTCGCGAAAAGACCAGGCCGTCCCCGGGACCGTAAAAACCTGATTCTGCTGAAGTTAAGCGAAATCTCGCTCCAGAATCATGAAACCATTGCAGATCGTATAATGCCGGATAAACCAGCCCCGGTGCGCCAGTGAAAAATCAATCTTCTCATTAAAATGTGTGTCCAGGTGTTCTTCAATCGCCCGGATAACACCGCGCTGATTGTCCCATCCCTTGCCGGTGCTTCCGTCTTTGCGAACAAATACCTCGCTCATGTTTGTGTCATGAAAAAACACCTTGCAGCGCGAAGCCAGGTAAGGGAACCAGGCACGGATTTCCGCAACGGTGTGATCATAAAGATGGCTGGTATCAATAAACAAAATGTCGATCACGGGTTCGAATCCCCGCCTTCGGCACCAATGGGGAAATTCCGCTGCAAAGGATATGTCATCTGATTGGACAAAGATCCTGTCTTTAAACGACGAAACCTCTGCCCGGTCATCAATATCCACGCTAACCAGTTTTGCACCCCACAAATTTGCAACCCGCTCCAGGACAAACGTCGATTCACCATCTCCAACTCCCAGCTCAACAATCAGCTTCAATTCGATGTTGAGGCTTTCCGTAAAAAGCATCGGCAGATGATCACTGATGTCCGTCTTCCTGACCATGGCCCGGTTTTGAATGTCACCCAGATATTTTTTGAGCGACTTGCCGCTTATTTTTTCCACCAAACCCATGAATTCATCTTCTCCTAGTAATACGCCATGTTCTGTTCATACGACAAATGGATATTATGAGCAAACTGTTTCAGCAATTTGGGATAATCCGCTATGGTTTTATTTTTTAACGGATCATAAATTTTTATATAG